>NZ_JBYTCM010000009.1:0-238806 GCF_058790275.1 Mycobacterium sp. FW102-FHT13B02 | reverse complement strand
ACACAGTCCTCCGAAAACGACACGGTCGCCGCAACCTCTCACATTCGTGAGTGTTGCGACGACCGCGCGAACCCGCCGGAGAAGAGGGGCAGTTTGTGCCTGCTCGCGAAAGCCTGCTCAGGCGGCGGCTGCGCGCTTGGCCCGACGGCGGCTACGCACGGTCGCGATGGCCGTCTTCAGACCGCGCTTGTTGCCGGTCGCCGGGTCGACGACGCCGAAGCTCTCGTCGAGCTCGACGAACATGCGCTCGCTCCGGGTCTCCGGGGCATCGTCGACGGTGTCGGTCAGGTACTTGTTCGGCACCGACAGCTTCGCGATGGTGCGCCACGTCTTGCCGTACTGCACCAGGAAGTTCCCGGTGGTGTACGGCAGGTCGTACTTCTCGCACAGCGCCCGAACACGGACCGCGATCTCGGCGTACCGATTGCTCGGCAGATCCGGGAACAGGTGATGCTCGATCTGGTAGCTCAGATTGCCGCTCATGAAGGCCAGCGCCGGACCCGAGTTGAAGTTGGCGCTGCCCAGCATCTGGCGCAGGTACCACTCACCCCTGGATTCGCCGACCATGTCGGTCTTGGTGAACTTCTCCGCGCCATCGGGGAAATGGCCGCAGAAGATCACCGCGTTGGCCCACACGTTGCGGATGAGGTTGGCCACGAAGTTGGCCTTCATCGTCGACTTGAACGTGGCACCCGGAGACAGGGCCGTGATCGCGGGGTACGCGACGTAGTCCTTGGTCAGCTGGTGCACAGCCTTGATGCCGAACTCTCGCACCCGGATCATGGTGGACTTGCGGTCGTCGCGGCCCTTGAAGATCTTGCCGAGCTCCAGGTGCTGCAGACCGACGCCCCACTCGAACAGCAGCGACAACACGGTGTTGAACCCGAGGTTGAAGAGATGGTGAGGCTTCCACTTGATGTCACGCGTGACGCGGATCAGGCCGTAGCCCACATCGTCGTCCATCCCCAGGATGTTCGTGTACTTGTGGTGCATGAAGTTGTGGGTGAACCGCCAGTGCTTGGAGACCCCGTTCATGTCCCACTCCCACGTCGAGGAGTGAATCTCGGGATCGTTCATCCAGTCCCACTGGCCGTGCATGACGTTGTGGCCGATCTCCATGTTCTCGATGATCTTGGCCACGCCCAGGGTGCTCGTCCCGGCCCACCAGTACGCCCGCTTCGAGCTGCGCAACAGCAGCAGACGGCCGGCCACTTCGAGTGCACGTTGTGCCGCGATGGTGCGGCGGATGTACCGCGCGTCGCGAACGCCGCGGGATTCTTCGATGTCCTGCCGGATCGCGTCCAGCTCGACGCCCAGAGCCTCGATATCAGCTTCGGTCAGGTGCGTGAATTCCGGTACGTCAGTGACTGCCATATCGACCTCCTTCCAATTACCTACGCTAGCGTAACCTACTCAACCGTAGGTTACTAGACAGCAAATTCTGAATTTCGCAGTTCTACCGTGTTGTTAAATATCCAACACACAGTCGCCGGCCGCAGCCGAAACGCATGTCTGCACCCGGCTTCCGGGTTCCCGTTCTTCCCCTGTCCGCAGATCCCGGGCGTGGCCCTCCAGCAAACCCACCACACAGGACTGGCAGATGCCCATCCGGCAGCCGAACGGCATCTGCACGCCGGCCTGTTCACCGGCTTCCATCAGCGACGTCGCCGCATCGGCGACGATGGTCTTGCCGCTGCGCTCGAACGTCACCGAACCGCCGGTGCCCTCGACCGCGGCCCGTGACGCCGCGAACCGCTCCAGGTGCAGCCGCACCCCGAGCCCGGCCGCGCCGTACTCACGCTCGGCGTCGTGGAGCATGGCCTCCGGGCCACACGCCCACGCCTCGCGCGTCCGCCAGTCGGCGACTTCCTCGTCCAGCTTGGACAGGTCCAAGCGCCCCTCGGTACGGGTGGCGCGCACTCGCAGCTGGTAACTGGGATGATCCTTGGCCAGCTGCGCCAATTCGTCGGCGAAGATGACGTCGGCCTCGGTCGGAGCCGAATGCAGGTGGACGATGTCGGTGATCTGGTCCCGGCGCGCCAGGGTGCGCAGCATGGACATCACCGGGGTGATGCCCGAGCCGGCGGTCAGGAACAGCACCTTGCCCGGCGCCGGATCCGGCATGACGAACTCGCCCTGCGGCGCCGCCAGCCGCACGATGGTGCCCGGTGCCACGCCACCGACCAGGTGGGTGGACAGGAACCCCTCGGGCATGGCCTTCACCGTGATGGTGATGGTGTGGTCGCCGCGCGACTCCACCGGACTCGAGGTCAGCGAGTACGAGCGCCACCGCCAGCGGCCGTCCACCAACAAGCCGATGCCGATGTACTGCCCCGGGTGGTAATCGAACGAGAAGCCCCAGCCCGGCTTGATGACGAGGGTCGCCGAATCCTCGGTCTCCCGACGGACTTCGACGACCTTGCCGCGCAGCTCCCGCGCCGACCACAGCGGATTGACCAGCTTGAGGTAGTCGTCCGGCAACAGCGGCGTCGTGATCCGGCCGACGAGCGTGCGCAAGGCATGCCAGCCCGGCCGCTCCTTGGCGCCGGCCACCGTGGGCCGCACCGTGTCGACCACATTGGCCGAAACTTTGATGGTGTTCTTGGCCACGTTCACTCCCGCTCAGGTTGGTCGTCCTAACCTACGGTACCGTAACCTACGCGCAAGTAGCTACCCGTGCCAGCCAGGCGCGAGGGCTACAGCAGCTCCAACAAAAACGGTAACTCCTGCGCGGCATACCACGCCAGGTCATGATCCTGGGCGTCTCCGACCGTGAGCTCGGCGTCCTCGTCGCCGAGGTCGGCGGCATCGACCGCCGCCACTGCAGCAAGCACCGCCGGCTCTGCCGTCGGGTTGTCGACGTACGCCGCGATCACGTCGGCCAGCGCCACCGGTGCGGCCAGCCGCACCACCGCGTCGTCCAGATCAGGGCGGAGGGTGACGCCGTCGACTCCCTCCACCTGGGCCACCAGCACCGCCCGCCGCGGCGGCAGCCCGGCTTCCTCGCCTACGCCCTCGCCCGCCAGCAGCCGCAGTGAGGCCAGCGCCGCCTCCTGGAGCGCGATCTCACCGAGCTCGTCCTCGTCGCCGTGCGCGTACGCCTCCCGAAGGGTCGGCGTCACCGCGAACGCGGTACCGCTGCGGGCCGGCATCGCCCCGTCGGCCACCAGTTGCGTGAGCATGGCCAGGGTCGCCGGAATGTAGACGCGCACCAGGGCACTCTAAAGGGATCTCTCGGGATCGCCCATCAGCTCGGCCACGTGATCTGGCACATAGGTGGTGAGCTCGCGCGACGGCCGGACGTAAGTCCCGCTCACCACCGGACGTTCGGGCAGCTCCACCTTCGAATGCTCGACCGGGGTGTACGGGATCGTGGACAGCAGATGCGAGATCATGTTGAGCCGCGCGTGCTTCTTGATATCGGATTCGACGACGAACCACGGGCTCTGCGGGGTGTCGCAGTGGACCATCATCTGATCCTTGGCCCGCGAGTAGTCCTCCCAGCGGTACACGGACTCCAGGTCCATCGGCGACAGCTTCCATTGCCGGACCGGGTCGTTGAGGCGGGACCGGAACCGCTTGAGTTGTTCGGTATCGGACACCGAGAACCAGTACTTGCGCAGGATGATGCCGTCGTCGATCAGCATCTGCTCGAAGATCGGGGTCTGCTGCAGGAACAGCTCGTGTTCCTGCGGGGTGCAGAAACCCATCACCGTCTCCACGCCGGCCCGGTTGTACCAGGACCGGTCGAACAGCACGATCTCGCCTTTGGCCGGCAGGTGCGCGACGTAGCGCTGGTAGTACCACTCGCCCTGCTCCCGGTCACTCGGCGCGGGTAGCGCCGCGACCCGCGCGATGCGCGGACTCAAGTATTCGGTGACGCGCTTGATGGTGCCGCCCTTACCCGCGGCATCGCGGCCCTCGAAGACGATCACGATGCGTGCGCCGGTGGCACGAACCCACTCCTGCAGTTTCACCAGCTCGGTCTGCAGCCGGAAAATCTCGGCGGCGTAGACGTCGTTCGGGATCTTGCGGGCCTTCTTGGACACCATCAGCGTGCCGCCTCTCTCAGCTCGTCGAGCGCCTCGCGCAGGAGGCTCGGGAATACGTCGACGTCGCTCATGGCCTCACGGTCGGCGTTGATGCCGTAGTAGAGACTCCCGTTGTACGACGTGATGCCGAGCGCCAGCACCTGGTTGTTCAACAGCGGCGGGACCGCGTAAGTGTCCAGCAGCTTGGTGCCCGCCACGTACATCTGCTTCTGGGCGCCCGGCACGTTGGTGATCAACAGGTTGAACTGGCGCGCCGGGAAACTCGTCGCGACCCGGGTGCCCATGGCGTGCAGCGTCGGTGGCGCGAAACCCGACAGCGTGACGATGGTGCGCGCGTCGACCGGAGTGGTCGTGGTGGCCTGGGTCTCGGTGGCGTGCGCGATCTGGGACAGCCGGACCAGCGCGTTGTTCTCGCCCACGGGCAGGTCCACCAGGAAGGGCGTCACCTCACTGATCGCCTGGCCCGGACCGGCGGTCTCCAGGTGGTCGGTTTCGGGGTACACCGACATGGGCGCCATGGCCCGGACGGTCATGCCCGTCGACACCGACTGGCCGCGCGACATCAGCCAGTTGCGCAGCGCACCGGTCACCACCGCCAGCACGACATCGTTGACGTCGCAGTCGAAGCGAGTCCGCAGCTGGCGGTACTCCTCGAGTTCGTGCTTGGCCACGGTGAAGCGCCGGTTGCGCGACACCGTGGCATTGAGCGGGCTGTTCGGGGCGGTACCGCGCACCATCGTGCGGGCCATGTCGATGACGCGCCGGCCGGCCTCGACGAACTGCTCGGTGCTCGAGATCATGTCCGCGGCCGCCGACTGGACGGCGGCCAACTGCGCCGTCGGCCGGGTGATCCACTCCCCGATGGCACCCAGCAGCAGGGAGACGTCGCTGGGCTCGCGACCCGGAATCCAGATGTCCTCTCCGAACTCGGGCGGCTTCTGGGTCCGGTCGGCGATGACGTGCCCGACCTCCAGCGCCGTCATGCCGTTGACGAGGGCTTGGTGCGTCTTGGTGTAGATGGCGAGGCGGTTGCCGGAGAGTCCCTCCACCAGGCACATCTCCCACAGCGGCCGGGTCTTGTCCAGGGGCCGTGACCCCAGTCGGGCCACCAGATCGTGAAGCTGGGCATCACTGCCCGGAGACGGCAGCGCCGAACGCCTGATGTGGTAGGTGATGTCGAAGTCGCGGTCGTCGACCCAGACCGGCCGGGCCAGGCCGAGCGTGACCTCGCGGACCTTCTGCCGGTAGCGCGGAATCTGCGGGAGTCTGGCCTCGACGGTCGCCAACAACGTCTCGTAGCTCAGGCCGGCCCGCGGCCGCCGCAGGATCGACAGCGTCCCGACATACATGGGTGTCGATGAGTCTTCCAGCCCGAAGAACGACGCGTCTGACGCCGACAACCGGGTCACCATGCAGCCCGCTCCTCCTTGTCACCGGCCAGGCACAAACTCCTGAACGACCCCGTCACGGTATCCCCGTGACCTGTGCCCCGCAGCACCGGATCGGCGAATTGGCGTCGAGCGCCAGGTGGAACCGGTGCGATGATTTAGCGGTCTGCAACTCTCCAGCAGATGCGTCACACCCCTGACCGACCGCTGGAGAGATCTCATGACCGCATCGACCCGCATCGACATCGAGCTGACGGCACCGATCGTCGACTACGAGCCGCCGCCGGACGCGACGGGAACGACGGTTCGTGCGATCAACCGGCTGCACGTGGTGTCCGATCCGGCCACCGAATCCGCTGTCGCATACCAGCTCGAGGCCGCGCCGCCCACGGCCGCGCTGGTGTTCGCCGATACCGCGCTGCGCCGGGTTCTGGAGGTCAGCGACCGGCGCCGTCCGACGGCGCAGCTGCGTCCACTGGTGACCGCAACACTGTTCGACGCCATGTCGTCCTGGCCCCGTCACCCCCGGAACGAGGGCGCGGCCGTACTGCGGCGGGTACGGCTCCGCACCGCCCGCGAACAGGACGGGCTGGCCACGGCCGTCGAGGTGTTCGCCACCTTCAGCCGCGGGCCACGACTGCACGCCGCCGCCGGCCGGATCGAAATCCTCGGCGGGCGTTGGCAATTCGTGGCCCTACAGCTGGGCTAGCGAGTGGTTAGCGCCGCTTCTGCTTGCGCGCGGCCTCACGACGTTCCCGGCGGGAACCCGGTCCGGCGGCGTGCCGGCCGCCTTCCCGACGAACCTCCGCAGAGCCGTCCTCGGCCGGACCGCTGTAGGTCATGGCCGGGGCCTTGTCCTCAATTCCCTTGGCGCGCAACGCTGCCGGTGCGGCCGGCTCGGCCGCGGCGTTCTGCTCGGCCTCGGCGGCGAACTGCGCCAGCCCCTGCGGTGCGGCGACCGGCGCCACCTGCGGCGCCTGCTGCGCCTCGACCTGCACGTTGAACAGGAAGCCGACCGACTCTTCCTTCAGCCCTTCGAGCATGCCCGTGAACATGTCGAAACCCTCGCGCTGGTACTCGACCAACGGGTCGCGCTGCGCCATGGCACGCAGGCCGATGCCCTCCTTGAGGTAGTCCATCTCGTAGAGGTGCTCACGCCACTTGCGGTCGATGACGTTGAGCAGCACGCTGCGCTCCAGCTGCCGCATGGCACCCGGGCCGGCGATGGCCTCCAGATCGGCTTCCCGCTTGGCGTAGGCCTTCTCGGCATCGGCGATCAGCGCGTTGCGCAGCTCCTCCTGCGTCAGCTCGCCCGGCTCGCCGACGGCGTCGGAGTCGACCAGGTCGTGGTAGTCCAGGCCCACCGGGTACAACGTCTTGAGCGCATCCCACAACTTCGCCAGGTCCCAGTCCTCGGCATAACCCTCGGAGGTGGCGCCGTCGACGTACGCGGTGACGACGTCGACCAGCATGTTGTGGGCTGTTTCCTGGACGTCCTCGCCCTCGAGGATCATCTTGCGCTCGCGGTAGATGACCTTGCGCTGCTGGTTCATCACCTCGTCGTACTTGAGGACGTTCTTGCGGACCTCGAAGTTCTGTCCTTCGACCTGGGTCTGCGCGCTCTTGATCGCGCGGGTCACCATCTTGGCCTCGATCGGCACGTCGTCCGGCAGGTTCAGCCGGGTCAGCAGCGCCTCGAGGGTGGCGCCGTTGAAGCGGCGCATCAGCTCGTCGGACAGTGACAGGAAGAACCGCGACTCACCGGGGTCGCCCTGACGGCCGGACCGGCCACGGAGCTGGTTGTCGATACGACGGGACTCGTGGCGTTCGGTGCCCAGCACGTAGAGGCCACCGACCTCGCGGACCTTCTTGGCCTCTTCCTCGACCAGCTGCTTGACCTTCGGCAGCTCCTGGTGCCAGGCCGCTTCGTACTCTTCGGGCGTCTCGACGGGGTCCAGACCGCGCTTACGCAGGCGGGCGTCGGCGATGAAGTCGACGTTGCCGCCCAACACGATGTCGGTACCGCGGCCGGCCATGTTGGTGGCGACGGTGACGGCCTTGAGCCGGCCCGCCTCGGCGATGATGCTCGCCTCCTGCTCGTGGTACTTGGCGTTGAGCACGTTGTGCGGGATGCGGCGCTTGGTGAACTGCTTGGACAGGTACTCCGAGCGCTCCACGCTGGTGGTACCGATCAGGACCGGCTGGCCCTTCTCGTAGCGCTCCTGCACGTCGTCGACGACGGCGATGTACTTGGCCTCTTCGGTCTTGTAGATGAGGTCGGACTGGTCCTGGCGGATCATGGGCCGGTTGGTGGGAATCTGTACCACGCCGAGCTTGTAGATCTCATGCAGCTCAGCGGCCTCGGTCTCCGCGGTACCCGTCATGCCGGAGAGCTTGTCGTACAGGCGGAAGTAGTTCTGCAGCGTGATGGTGGCCAGAGTCTGATTCTCGGCCTTGATCTCGACGTGCTCCTTGGCCTCGATGGCCTGGTGCATGCCCTCGTTGTAACGGCGGCCGACCAGCACGCGACCGGTGAACTCGTCGACGATGACGACCTCGCCGTCGCGGACGATGTAGTCCTTGTCCCGCTGGAACAGTTCCTTGGCCTTGATGGCGTTGTTCAGGTAGCTGACCAGCGGCGAGTTGGCGGCCTCGTAGAGGTTGTCGATGCCGAGCTGGTTCTCGACGAACTCCACGCCGGCTTCGTGCACACCGATGGTGCGCTTGCGGATGTCGACCTCGTAGTGGACGTCCTTCTCCATGAGCGGCGCGATGCGCGCGAACTCGGTGTACCAGTTCGACGCGCCGTCGGCGGGTCCGGAGATGATCAGCGGGGTACGGGCCTCGTCGATGAGGATCGAGTCGACCTCGTCGACGATGGCGAAGTTGTGTCCACGCTGGACCATGTCGTCGGTCGAGTGCGCCATGTTGTCGCGCAGGTAGTCGAAGCCGAACTCGTTGTTGGTGCCGTAGGTGATGTCGGCGTTGTACGCGGCGCGACGCTCCTCCGGCGTCAGCTGCGACAGGATCACCCCGACCTCCAGGCCGAGGAAGCGGTGCACGCGACCCATCCACTCGCTGTCGCGCTTGGCCAGGTAGTCGTTGACGGTGACGACGTGCACACCCTTGCCGGAGAGGGCGTTGAGGTAGGCCGGGAGCACACAGGTCAGGGTCTTGCCCTCACCGGTCTTCATCTCGGCGACGTTGCCGTAGTGCAGCGCCGCGCCGCCCATCACCTGGACATCGAAGTGACGCTGGTCCAGCACGCGCCACGCGGCCTCGCGGGCGACGGCAAAGGCCTCTGGCAGCAGGTCGTCGAGCGACTCGCCCTCGGCGATGCGCTTCTTGAACTCTTCGGTCTTGGCGCGCAGCTCGTCGTCCGTCAGTTTCTCGACGTCATCGGACAAGGTGTTGACATAGTCGGCGACCTTTTGCAGGCGCTTGACCATGCGGCCTTCACCGATGCGGAGCAACTTCGACAGCACGCTATTTCCCCTGTGGGTCTTGAGAACGGATACACGTCAGCTGGTTAGACGTGACCATCGTAGGTGACCGGGGGAATCGGCAGATAAAAGTGCGCCCCCGGCGGTTCGGCCGGGGGCGCATCGGTGGAAGGTCAGGACAGGCGGATCAACCCGTAGTCGTAGGCGTGTCTGCGGTACACCACCGTCGGCCGGTCGCTCTCCTTGTCATGGAAGAGGAAGAAGTCATGTCCGACCAGCTCCATCTCGTAGAGCGCGTCGTCGACCGTCATCGGGTTGGCCGGGTGCTCCTTGACGCGCACCACCTGGCCGGGAATGTGGTCGTCGAGCTCCGTGCCGGCCGATGAGCCTGATGCCGCGGGCAGGTCCTCAGGCGGGAGGATGGACGTCGCCTCGGCCAGACTCACCGGGGTCTTGTCGCCGTAGTGAATCTTGCGGCGGTCCTTGCTGCGCCGCAGCCGGTTCTCGAGTTTGCCGACGGCCGATTCGAGGGCCGCGTAGAAACTGTCCGCGCAGCCTTCGCCACGCACGACCGGCCCGCGACCGCGCGCCGTGATCTCGACATGCTGGCAGTTCTTGCGCTGGCGCCGATTCTTCTCGTGGTCGAGTTCGACGTCGAACAGGTAGATGGTGCGATCGAAACGCTCCAACCGGGAGAGCTTCTCGGAAACGTAGATGCGGAAGTGTTCGGGGACCTCGACGTTGCGGCCCTTGACGACGACGTCGGCGTGCGGCTCGGGCACAGGCTCGGTGTCGTCGGCAAACATGGTCGAGCGGGCGGAATCCACGGATTGGGTTGTCATGCTTAGCAACTCGCTTCTCTCTCGCAGTGCACGTGTGACTCTTCTTGCACACGGTCTGAACTACGCGCCGAGCGGGTCTGCAAGTCGCCGCAGCCCGGCGCAAGGTGTTGAGTACTCACCTCCTACCGCTGTCAGCGATTTGGTACCGAGTGAATATGCCGGTACCGCCGTGAGGCTTCACGGGTGGTTGCAGCCGACGGTAGTCCGAGTTCACCTAGTCGTGCCACTGATTTCGCATACCGGTTTTGAGAACTTCATATCGAGTTGATGTAGGTGGTCTCCCGGCCGTGTCCTACCGCCTCGAAGCTCAGGCGTGTGCTATTGCGAGCACCGCGGAAACCTGGGCTCCGGATGTTTGCAGGACCCGAATCGACTCGGCCGCAGTCGCGCCCGTCGTCACCACATCGTCGAACACCACGACCTCTCCGCGCACCGGTGCCCGCTGCCGGACCCGGCCGTTGATGTTGCGTTGTCGCTGCGCACTGGACAGGCCGACGGAGTCGCGAGTGAAGGCCCGCATCGCCAGCGCGGGCCGGACCGTCACTCCCGGCAGGGCCGCAGCCGCCGCGCGGGCGATCTTCGCCACGGGGTCACCGCCACGGCGCCGGGCGGCCAGGCTCCGGGTCGGCGCGGGCACCACCGTCAGCGGCGGCACGATCAGGCCCCAGGTGATCAAGGTGTGCAGTGCCGCGGCCACCGCACCGGCCAGCGGCGCCACGAGGTCCGTGCGCCCATGTTCTTTGAGCGCCACGACCGCGCGCCTTCTGGCCCCGGCGTAACGCCCGAGCGCGAAGACCGGCACCCCGGGATCCTCGCGCGGCGTGATCACGTGCGGCTCGTCGGGGCGGACGGTCAGTTCCGTCGCGCAGGCATGACACCAGCGGGTCGATGGCGCACCGCAGCCACCGCATTCGACGGGCAGGACGAGGTCGAGCATGACGTCAGCATGCCGCGGGGGTACGACAGCGCAGACTCAGCGGCCGATTCAGCCCGGCAGCACCGGCAGCGCGCCGGCGACCATGAGCGGCCGGATATCGGTCCACATCAGGTTGTTGTCCGCTGCCGAACCCGACAGCTGCAGGACGCCGCGCTGGTCGGCGAGGTACACGGTCGAGGTGTTGGCCGCCACCGTGGACACCGGGACCGCCAGATTCCGCGTGGGCCCGTCGGAGTTCACGCCGTCGAGGTTGACGTACGACACCGGATGCGCCCCGTCGGTACGCGTCACCACGATGTCGTCACCGGTGCGCCACGACAGCGCCAGCGCCGTGTTGCCCAGGCCGTACCCGAGCCGGCGCGGGTACGTCAGCGCGAGCTGACCGCCCGGACCCTGCTCGACGCTCGCCAGGATCACCTGGCCGTTGATCACCATCGCGGCCCTGGTGGCGTCGCGGGACAGCTGCAGCCCGCTGATCGGGCCGGGGAACTTGGTGGCCACGGCCGAGGAATCCACGGGGATACGCGCGGGCTGGCCCGACGCCGCTTCCTGGATGGCCCGGACGACGTTGGCGCCGTCGACCACGATCCAGATCGCGTCGTCGAGCGACCAGCTGGGTCGCGACAGGGTGTGCGCGTCGAGCGCCTGCGCGGCGTCACCGGTGACCGGGCCCACCCACAGCGACTGCGCCATGTCGGGGGCACCCGGACGCAACGTCACCACCGAGGCGACCTCCTGCCCGCTACGGGACAGCGCGGCCGAGGTCTGCCCGGGCAGTTGCCCGAAGGCCCCGGCGACCCGCGGTGCACCCTCGCCTTCCAGGGACACCAGCGAGCCACCCACCAGGGCATGCAGGCCCGCCGCAGCGCCCGGATCGGCACCCGGATCGGTCGCCGCGACGTCGGAGGTGTTCCAGCCTTCGGCGAACCGGTCGTCGAGGGCGGCACCGTCGGCGTTGATCACGTACGGACCGTTGACCCCGGCCCGGAACAGCGTCCAGATGATCTGCGCCGCAAGCAGTTGCCGGCTGTGCGGGTCGGTCGTCGACAAGCTCTCCAGCTCGATGCGGGCGCCGCCGTACCCCCGCCCGACGCCGGTCTTGCCGCCATCGGCGCGGGTCACCGGGCCGCGCAGCCGCAGCGGCGCGGCCATCAGATTCCGCACGCTGCCGGCCATCTCGGCCCGCGGCCCGGAAAGCAGCTTGGTGACGAGTTCGGTGGCCAGCTGGTCGGGATCGGACACCGCGACGTAGCGCGGGTCGGGCACGACGGTCTTGCCGGTCGGGTCGACGAAATAGAGCGTGTCCCGTTTGTAGGTGGACTGGAACTGCTGCCAGTCCAGGAACACCCCGTTGGGCAGCTTGTCGATACGCCACCCTCGCGGCGTCTTCACCAGGTCGATGGGACCCGGATCGGGCAGCGCGCCCTCCCCCGTCTCGAAGACGCCGACGTCCGACAGCGAGCCCAGGATGTCAGCGTGCATGGTCACCGAAACCTTGTCGGTGCCGCGGGTTTCCACGAACACGACGCGGTCGATCAGCAGCGCGCTACCGGCGTCGTCCCACGAGCGCGACGCTGATTCGGTCAGGAACTGGCGCGCGGCGAGGTGCCGGTTCGCGGGATCGGCGGTGGCCTTGAGGAATTCGCGCAGCAGCAGGTCGGGGTCCATGCCGGGAGACGGTGTCGGCAGGTTGCGCGGTGCCGGCCGGTCGACGGTGCCCACGGCTTGCGGTGCGGACGAGTTGGGGACGCCGGCGCATCCGGTCAGGACCATCAGCAGCACCGCACAGACCGCCAACGCCCCTTTCACGAGGACTCCCCGGCCGGCAGTTCACCGGACGAGAGGGCCGTAACCGATTTGGGCCCAGTGGGTTTGAGCGGCAACGGGCTGGTGGTCACCTTGTGGCCACGCACCAGCGGCAGCGTGAGCCGGAAGCAGGCGCCGTGACCCGGTTCGCCCCAGGCCTCCAGCCGGCCCTGGTGCAGGCGGGCGTCCTCGATGCTGATGGCCAGGCCGAGGCCGGTGCCGCCGGAGCGCCGCACCCGCGAGGGGTCGGACCGCCAGAACCGGCTGAACACCATTTTCTCCTCGCCGGGTCGCAGACCCACGCCGAAATCGCGGACCGTCACTGCCACGGTATCCACATCGGCGGCCATCTTGATCTGGACGGGTTTCTTCTCGGCGTGGTCGATCGCGTTGGCGATCAGGTTGCGCAGGATGCGCTCCACCCGGCGCGGATCCACCTCGGCGATGACGGCCTCGTCCGGAAGATGCACGGCGAGTTTGATGTTCGCGTCGTCGGCCAGGTGCCCGACGTTGTCCAGCGCGCTCTGCACGGTGTCGCGCAGGTCGACCGACTCCACCGACAGCTCGGCCACGCCTGCGTCGTGCCGGGAGATCTCCAGCAGGTCGGCCAGCAGCGTCTCGAAGCGGTCGAGTTCGTTGACCATCAACTCGGTCGAGCGGCGCAGCGCCGGGTCCAGTTCCTCACTGTGGTCGTAAATCAGGTCCGCGGCCATCCGCACCGTGGTGAGCGGCGTCCGCAGTTCGTGGCTGACGTCCGAGGTGAAGCGGCGCTGCAGGTTTCCGAACTCTTCGAGCTGGGTGATCTGTTTGTGCAGGCTTTCGGCCATGTCGTTGAACGACACCGCCAGGCGCGCCATGTCATCCTCGCCGCGTACGGGCATGCGCTCGGTGAGGTGGCCCTCGGCGAACCGCTCGGCGATGCGCGACGCCGAGCGCACCGGCAAGACGATCTGCCGGGCCACCAGCAGCGCGATGGCCGCGAGCAGACCCAGCAGCACGATGCCACCGGTGGCCATGGTGCCACGGACCAGCGCGATGGTGCTCTCTTCGTTGCTCAGCGGAAAGATCAGGTAGAGCTCGAGATTGGTGACCTGCGACGACGTCGGGCTGCCGACGATCAACGCCGGACCGGAGAAGCCGTCGGTGTGGACGGTGGCGTACTGGTAACTGACCTGGCCGGCCTTGACGAAGTCGCGCAGCGAGTTCGGGATCTCCCCCACCGGCCCGGCCGACGTGGCTGCGCGCGGACCGTCGCCGGGGACCACGAGCACGGCGTCGAACGCGCCGGCCAGGCGTGAGCCCGAATCGACCTTGCGGTCGATGAGGGTGTTGCGCGCCAACTGCAGGCTGCTGTTCAGCGAGCGCGTCTCCTCGCCACCGACGATGCCGCTCACGGTGGTGCGGGCGTGCTCGATCTCCTCGGTACCGGCGCGGACCTTGGCTTCCAGGATGCGGTCGGTGATCTGACTGGTCAGCACGAAACCCAGCACCAGGATGACGGCGAGCGACAACCCCAGCGTCAGGGACACCACACGCAGTTGCAGCGAGCGGCGCCAGGCGTAACCGACCACCCGGCCGACGGCACCCAACCCGCGCACGAAAGCGCCCGAGCCGAAACCGCCACGGATACGGCGTCGGGATCCCCAGATCACCGGCGCCCTGCGGTCACGGGCTCGGGCTCGACGAGCCGTCCGATCACGGCGGTCCGGCCTTGTATCCCACTCCTCGAACGGTCAGCACCACCTGCGGGTTCTCCGGGTCCTTCTCGACCTTGGCCCGCAGCCGCTGCACGTGGACGTTCACCAGGCGGGTGTCGGCCGGGTGCCGGTAACCCCACACCTGTTCGAGCAGCACATCACGAGTAAAGACCTGACGCGGCTTCCGGGCGAGTGCGACAAGCAGGTCGAACTCCAGCGGCGTCAGCGATATCTGCTCACCCTGACGGGTCACCTTGTGGGCCGGCACGTCGATGTCGACGTCGGCGATGGACAGCATCTCTGCCGGCTCATCGTCGTTGCGGCGCAACCGCGCCCGCACCCGCGCCACCAGCTCCTTCGGCTTGAACGGCTTCATGACGTAGTCGTCGGCGCCGGACTCCAGGCCCAGGACCACGTCGACCGTGTCAGTCTTGGCGGTCAGCATGACGATCGGCACGCCCGAGTCGGCGCGCAGCACACGGCACACGTCGATGCCGTTCATCCCAGGCAGCATGAGGTCCAACAGCACCAGATCGGGGCGCAGCTCACGGACCGCAGTCAGCGCCTGGCTGCCGTCACCGATGACGGCGGTGTCGAAGCCTTCGCCCCGCAGCACGATGGTGAGCATCTCGGCCAGAGATGGGTCGTCGTCGACGACCAGAATGCGTTGCCTCATGGCGTCCATGGTGTCACCAGATCGCGATAAAGCCGTGATCTCCGATGGGTGTTTTGCCACTTGCCTGACAACTCGCCGGTAAACGACCCGACCGGATCAGCCCAGCAGCGTCGTGGCCAACTCCCCCGGGTCCACGTCCGGAGCGACCAAAGCCCAACGGCCGACCCAATTTTCAGCCGCCAGCGCGGTGTAAACCGCAGCTGTGCGGTCTTGCAGACCCCCGTCGCGCTCGTAGGCGTCCCGAGTCCGGGCGGCGTCCTGAGCTTCCCGGCGCGCCGCCCTTTCCGCGGCGAGGCCGGTCGGCACGTTCAGATAGAGCTGCCAGTCCGGCACCGGCAACGCCAACCGCTCGAACTCCAGCTGCCGCACCCAGGCCACGACGTCGCCGTCCGCGTCCTGATGCAGCCGCGCCGCGCTGTACGCGGCGTTGGAAGCGACGTACCGATCCAGGATCACAACATCATGCGCGTCGTTCATCGCTGCGATCTCAGCCTTGGCGCCCGCGCGGTCGAGCGCGAACAGCATCGCCATGGCATACACCGAGTCGGCGAGATCCCCGTGGCGGCCGTGCAGCGCCTCGGCAGCGATGTCCGCCTCGACCGAACGGCCGTACCGCGGGAACGCCACAGAGGTCACCGACTTGCCGCGGGCCTCGAACTGCGCCCGCAACCCTTGGGTCAGAGTGTTCTTTCCTGCACCGTCCACGCCTTCGATTGCGATCAGCACGTGGCGAGACTAATTGCTCAATCCGATATATCTGTTGCGCGACCTCGCAGAAACATCGCAGAAATCGTGCGGTGACGGCGGATCAGTACTTTCGCGCGATGGCGACCAAGATCGAACCACCCAAAAGCGAGATGATCCGACTCGCCACCAAGGCACCTTGGTACACGTCGCTCTTCGTGCAACTGCTCGTCGCGATCATCGCCGGGATCTTGGTCGGCTGGTTGCAGCCGAAAGTCGGCGCCGACCTCAAGCCGTTCGCCGACGGCTTCATAAAGCTGATCAAAATGCTGATCGCGCCGATCATCTTCTGCACCGTCGTGCTGGGAATCGCGCACGTCGGTGATCTCAAATCAGTCGGCCGAATCGGCGTGAAAGCGTTGATCTACTTCGAGGTGGTGACCACCTTCGCGCTGCTCTTCGGTCTGGTGATCGGCAACGTCGTCAAACCCGGGGCAGGTTTCCATGTCGACGCCGCCACCCTGGCGACCGGGGCCGACGCAATCGCGAAGAAGACGCAGAACAAGGAATTGCCGCACACCGCCGATTTTCTGCTGAACATCATCCCGGAGTCGGTGTTCAAGGCGTTCACCGAGAACAATCTGCTCCAGGTGCTGTTCTTCGCCGTCTTGTTCGGGCTGGCGTTGGCAAAGTTCGGCGAGAAGGGCCCGCCCGTCGTCCTCGAAATCGTCGACCATCTGAGCCACCTGTTCTTCACCGTCATCGGCTGGGTGATGCGACTTGCGCCGATCGGCGCATTCGGGGCAATGGCCTACATCATCGGCCAGTACGGCATCGGCTCCCTGGGGAGTTTCGCCAAGCTGATCGGCGCTTGCTATCTCGCCGCCGTCCTCTTCATCTTGGTCCTCGGGGTCGTTGCAAAGGTCTTCGCCGGGGTCAACCTGTACAGATTCTTGGTCTACATCAAGGATGAGTTGTTCCTTGCCCTGGGCACCGCTTCCACCGAGGTCGTGTTGCCGCGGATCATGTCCAAGCTGACCAATGCCGGTTGTTCACGCACCACGACAGGTCTGGTGGTGCCGACCGGCTACTCGTTCAATCTCGACGGAGCGACTCTCTACCTCTCGATCTGTGTGCTGTTCCTGGCCCAGGCATTGGGCGTGAACCTGAGCGTTGGTGAGCAGATCACCGCGGTGCTGGTGCTGATGCTGACATCGAAGGGCATGGCCGGAGTTCCCGGCTCGTCATTCCTCGCCCTGTCAGCGACCGTCGCCGCCATCGGCCACGGGTCCATCCCGGTCGCCGCGGTAGCGCTACTCCTGGGCGCCGACCGCATCATGGACTCGATGCGCGTCACGGTGAACCTCCTGGGCAACTGCGTCGCGACGTTCGTGGTGGCCGCTTGGGAGGGACAGCTCGACAAAGACCGTCTGCGCAAGGTCCTCGACGGCCAAGAAGTTCCCCCGCTCGACGACCCTGACCCCATGCAGGCCACCTGATCGATATACAGCTCAGGATCTGTCCGCCGACTTGTCCGCGTGGGCAGGTTTGAGTTCGGCTACGGCGTAGCGACCAAATGCGCGGGCACCCATCTGAATATCGGGCGTGGAATTCGGCTGACAAAGGATCCCCGTCGGCATTCCCATACCTGAATACCCCTGAAAGTCTTGCTTTTTCAGGGGTATTCATGCGCCACTCACAGTGGTGGTGGGATGTCACTGTCCGCGGGCGGGTGTTCGGTCGTCTCCTGCGATTGCTGTTGTTCTTCGGCCTGGCGGGCGGCTTCGCGCTCTTCGCGTTCTTTACGTTGGCGGGCGGCGGCTTCTTGCGCGGCCGCTATCTCTCGCAGCTCGGCTTCGTTGAGGGCGCGTTCGTAGGCGATCTGCTCCGCCACGTTCTGGGCGCGCGTGCGGCGCCGGACGGGCATCATGACGCCCCGGCCGGGCGCCGGTGTGGTGTCCAGATCGGTGTCGTCCGGTGGCGGGCCGTCCGGTAGCGGTGTGTCGGTCACCTTGTGCGGGAACAGGATTCGACTTCCAGGCACGCTGATATACGTGTGGCCGGTGGGCGCCGTCCACACAATTGCCCCGTCAGCTTGTTGTCGGTCCTGCCAGCCGCCGGGGCCGCCGTAAAAAGTTTTCAGTAAGTGGTGCTTGCGGCACTTGGGGCTCAGGTTGCCCGGATGCGTCGGCCCCGCCGGCCAGGGGATGGTGTGGTCGATGTCGCTGGTGGTGGCGGGATGATCGCAGCCGGGGAACATGCACGCCATGGCCCGCATGCGGACGAATTCGTCCATCGCGGCCGACGGCCGGTACCGCGGCACCCTACCCAGATCGGTGGCCGAAGCGACGGTGCGGACCTTGGCGCCGCGAGCCACCAGGTCAGCCAGCATCGTTGGCGGCACCACACCGCCGCCGAGGATATAGCCGACCGGGGTGCGCACCGGAGCAGGAGGCCGCGCAGGTGACGTAACTGGCTCGGGCGCGGTGTTGCTCAACGGTGCGGACGCCGGGGCCGCAGTGTGCGTGGTCGTGGCGGCCGGCACTGGCATGGGCGCCATCTCGGGCACGACCTGATCCACCAGCTCAGGCTGGGGTGCAGGTTCCGGCATCGGCTCAGGCGCCGGTGCGGTCAGGGGCGCGGCCAGATCCCCGCCGAGCAGCGGATCAGCCACCGGCGCCGGCAACGCATCGGTGAGCACGTGAATCACCACCGCGGTGGCCCGGGCGTCAGGGCCGGCGGCCGGGCAGTCTGGGGCACCGCATTGGCAGGCCAACCGGTCGCCCCGGGCCGCCAGCACCCCCAGCGCATCGGCGCGGCGCTGGGCGAACGTGCGCGGATCGCCCGCGCACACTTGCCGGGCCATCTCGGTCAGCACCCGATCCAACAGCTCGGCATCGGTGGCCAACAGCGCACCCCAAATGGACGCCACCCCGGTCTCATCATCAGGCTTGCCCACCCCGACCCCACGGCGCCGGGCTGCCGAGCGGACCTTCAGCACCGCGGCCGGATCGAACTTCTGCACCCAGCCGTCGATCTTCTTCTCAATCTTCTTGCGCGACAACCCCACCCACTCACACAACGCCCCCGCCAACGCGGCATCAATGACCGCCAGGGTGTTGGGGTCCTCCACCAGACGGGTGCGCCAACAGATCGTGCCCACCGTCCGCGCCGACACCCCACCGTCGGCGAACACCGCCGCCACCTTCGGCAACCGGAACCGCAACGCGACAGCCATCGACAACTGCCCCGACGCTTCACGCTTCCCGATCCCCAGCGCCGCACCAACCTCGGCGACCGCGGCATCCCACCCATCGCAGGCCCACCACTGCCGGCCACCTTGGTCATCGACACGCAACATCGCCAGATCTGCGATGGCCCGGAATTTCCCGCACTCAGCGATGTTCGACACCCGCGCGTAGTGGACCATAGAGTCGACCACAGAGACGTCGTGCACGAGAACCCCCGTGCCATCAACGCCCACATGCTCGAACATGTGTTCGAGTCTACTCCGATCTACTGCTTCATACTGCTTCAAACTTTCTGGCAGGCACAGATTGTGAATGAATCGTGCTCTGTGGATAAATCAGAATCCCAGCCAGAAGAGGTTTCGCGATGGTGCGGTCACGACGAACGAAAATCCCACCAAGCCCTCGCCGACCGCACTCCCAAACAGGCCTACCTAAACTCGCGGAACCCACAAATCCTGCCAATTTCTTGACGCAAGACACCGAGATCCGACACCTGTCACGAAAACGCCCGACACATCGATAAACCGTTCAGGACACAATCGAACGCTTACCACCGCTCCTACGTGTCATTGGGTATAGGACCGGAAGGACCCTGAGATGCGTACTGCATTGATGACTCTCATAGCTCTCACCGCAACTGGTGCCATCCTGTCCCCCGCCGCGCCGGCGGCAGCAGAGCCTGCGATCGTCACGATCGGCCGGTTGGAGGCCGAGGGATTCCATGTCAACGTCGACCGGGTGGGCGCCGCGCCGATGGATCGGTGTGTGGTTACCAGCATCCGTAACCCGCAGGAGGAGACGAGGCTCATTCGCGTTGACAACGGCCACGGCCGCGACGTCGTTGTCCCCATCGTGGTGCGGCGGACCATCACGGTGTCACTGGATTGCACCAAATAGCCGAGAAAATAACGGCTTTCAGTTCGCGATCACCGGCAACGTGATCGATGACGGATGCGCCGGATCGTGCAGGATGGTCTGCGTCGCCACGACAGTCGCGGCGTCGCGGCCGAACGGCGCCCCGGTGTTCGGGTTGGGTGCAAACTGCGGGTAGTCGCTGCTGGAGATCTCGAGCCGCACCCGGTCCCCCGCACTGAGTTGGTAACTGGTGGGCCAGATTTGGATGTGGTACTGGTACGGCTGCCCGGGCACGATCGGCGTGGGCGCCGACAGCGAATCCCGGAACGACGCCCGCACAATCCCGTTGTTGAGGTTGACGGCGGTGCCGTCGGGCTTGACGACCACCAGCTTTGCCGTGAAATCGGTATCCACGGCCGAGGATTGGGCCCACAGCGTCACGGTGGACGGCCCGGTGATCTCGGCGTCTTGGGCCACCGGATCGCCCGTGTAGACCAGCACATCGGAACGCTGCTCCACCGGCGTCTGGTCATAGGGACCCTGTGGACCGGACTTCGCACCGCAACAGGAATGCCCGCCCACACTCGGTGCCGGATTCAGCGGGTCATAGGTGTAGGTGTCGGGAGGCTGCGCCGCCGGCAACACCGGCAACAGCTTGCCGCCGCGGTCTGCGATGCCCCCGGCCCCGGACAGGTAGTAGTTGATCCATTGCGTCTGCGGCAGGGGCCAATTGGTGGCGGTCTTCCAGGTGTTGGCACCCATGGCGAAGTAGTCGACGCGCGGCTTGCCCGCCACACCGTTGTCGACGCCCTTCAAGAAGTGGTCGAACCAAGCCAGCATCAGCTCATTGATGGGGCTGTTACCTACCGCCCCAATGTCTTTGAGCATCGGCGCGGGCTCGGAATCGGGACGCCCCCACGCGACGTGATCCCAGGGCCCGATCACCAAACGTTGGTTCGCACGCGCAAAGTCGTTGCCGCCGTGAGCCACCATCCCGGCGAAGTTCTCTACGCCGCCGGCCAGGAAGGCGTCGTACCAACCCTCGAAGTGCAGCACCGGAATTCGTACCGCCGGATACCGATCACGGATGCTGAGCTGCTGCCAGAAGGCGTCGCGCGTGTTGTGCCGGACCCAGTCGAAGTACCACGGCGCCACCGCCGGATTGTGGGGCTGCATCGGCGGAAGGTCCTGCTGCGGGCGGAAATTCAACCACCGCGTCGGATCGGCTGCCGCGTCCCGCAACAGCCGCTGCGCTTCGGCATCCCGACGGTTCTCGGCGGCACTGAGCGCGATCGACTCGATGGCCCACGGCTGTACGAATGCCAGGCGGAACTCGCCGCCCTCGTAGGTCCAACCGTCGTAGTAGTCGGACGCCGTATTGGCCGGCGCGATCGTGACCAGATGCGGCGGGGCCGTCACCGCTGCAAGCCATTGCGTCGCACCGACATACGACGATCCGTACATGGCGACCTTGCCGTTCGCCCCCGGCAGACCGGCGGCCCACTCGACGGTGTCGTAACCGTCGGCCATGTCGTTGGTGAACTCACTGAACACCCCGCCGGAACTCCCCTGGCCCCGAACATCCTGCACCACAACGAGATAACAATGCGAAGCGAACCAGTCGGGTGGCTGGTACCGGTCGGGCGACGTCTGCGCCCCGGACTTGCCGTACTGAGTGCGCATCAGCAGCACCGGCACGGGGTCGGAGGTGCGCGGGCGATAGACATCAGCGCGCAGCACGACACCGTCGCGCATGGACGCGCCGACATCGCGTTCGGTATCGACGGCGCACGAGCCCCGACCCGCTGCAGCAGGAAATGGAGAGCCGGGCGGGCGGTCCGCACCGCAGGCAGCCAGCAGGGCCAGCACCACCGTGAACACCGTCAGGCGGATCAGCGCACGCACGCTCCCACGCTAGTACCTCGCCGAACCTGGCGGTTACGGCAGGACGCGTCCACCTGACGTCGTCGTCAGCACCAGGATGTTGTGGTCTCGGTCGAGGAACGCCTGGGTGGACATGGTTGGGCTGGAGAACAGCTTGTTCAGCTCAGGACCAGCCAGGTATGGACCGTCCGGCAACTCCGATTGCAGGACCTTCTGCACCGTCGGTTGCCGGTCGGTGGCGACCGGGTGGTACTCCGCCAACAGCCGAGAGGTCTCGGCAGGCGACAGTTTGATCACCGCGTCGATCCAGTTCACCTTGCCGGCCTGGCTGGGATCGCCGCTGTTGTTCCAGCTGACCCACACCGCTTCGTCGGGCTTGCGCAATTGCGGGAACCGCCAGATCAATTGCTGCATATCGTGCCGAACCATCTGAGGCGGAATTGGCGGGCTCTTCACCGTCTGCGAAGCAGTGCCGAAGACGTCCAGGCTGCCGAGGTTGATGCTGTCACAGCCGGTCGACGCCGCCCCGACCACAGCCAGCAACGCAATGACTGTTCCCCATCGGTTCTTCCGCATGGCCGACATCCGTTCACGAGGGTGCCCTGGTATGCAGAAATTCTACCGCTGATATCCGAATCGCCAGCGGATCTTTCAGCAAACACGAAAAATGTGCCGTGCGACCCGCAATTTCGATCTAGCCCATTAGGCAGGCTCCAACCGTTGCCATCAGCTAATTCACCCAGATGTGCCGGTTCGAACGTCCCACGGCCCTGCACGAACAAGCAAAAACCCCCGATTCCCGAGGGAAAAGGGGGTTTTCGCGTGTGCTCGCGCGAGAAGCGCAAACGGACTCAGTAGCGGTAGTGCTCCGGCTTGTACGGGCCGTCGACGTCGACGCCGATGTACTCGGCCTGTTCCTTGCTGAGCTTGGTCAGCGTGCCGCCGAGAGCCTCGACGTGGATGCGCGCGACCTTCTCGTCGAGGTGCTTGGCAAGGCGGTAGACCTCGTTGTCGTACTCGTCGTTCTTGGTCCACAGCTCGATCTGAGCGATGACCTGGTTGGAGAACGAGTTCGACATCACGAACGACGGGTGGCCGGTGGCGTTGCCCAGGTTGAGCAGACGGCCCTCGGACAGCACGATGATCGACTTGCCGGTGTCGCCGAAGGTCCACAGATCCACCTGCGGCTTGATGTTCAGCTTGGTGGCGCCCGACTTCTCCAGGGCAGCCATGTCGATCTCGTTGTCGAAGTGGCCGATGTTGCCCAGGATGGCCTTGTCCTTCATGGCCTTCATGTGCTCGAGCAGGATGATGTCCTTGTTGCCCGTCGAGGTGACGACGATGTCGGCGTTGCCGATTGCCTCCTCAACGGTCACGACGTCGAACCCGTCCATCAGCGCCTGCAGCGCGTTGATCGGGTCGATCTCGGTGACCTGCACGCGGGCGCCCTGGCCGGCGAGCGACTCGGCGCAGCCCTTGCCGACGTCGCCGTAACCACAGATCAGCACCTTCTTGCCACCGATCAGCACATCGGTGCCGCGGTTGATGCCGTCGATCAGCGAATGGCGGGTGCCGTACTTGTTGTCGAACTTGCTCTTGGTGACCGAGTCGTTGACATTGATGGCCGGGAACGCCAGTTCACCGGCAGCGGCGAACTGGTACAGGCGCAGCACGCCCGTGGTGGTCTCCTCGGTGACACCCTTGACCGACTCCGCGATCTTGGTCCACTTGGTCTTGTCGTTCTCGAAGCCGCTGCGAACCAGCTCCAGGAAAACCTTCCATTCGGCCGAGTCGTCTTCCTCGGCCGGAGGCACGACGCCCGCCTTCTCCCACTGCGCGCCGCGCAGCACGAGCATGGTGGCGTCGCCACCGTCATCGAGGATCATGTTGCAGGGCTCGCCGTCCCAGGTGAGCATCTGCTCGGCGGCCCACCAGTACTCCTCCAGCGTCTCGCCCTTCCAGGCGAAGACGGGGGTGCCCTTGGGCTCCTCGACGGTGCCGTGCGGGCCGACGACGACGGCCGCGGCCGCGTGGTCCTGGGTGGAGAAGATGTTGCACGACGCCCAGCGCACTTCAGCGCCCAGAGCGGTCAGCGTCTCGATCAACACCGCGGTCTGCACGGTCATGTGCAGCGAGCCGGAGATGCGCGCACCCTTGAGCGGCTGGACATCGTGGTACTCACGGCGCAGCGCCATCAGGCCGGGCATCTCGTGCTCGGCGAGGCGAATCTCCTTGCGGCCGAACTCGGCCTCGGACAGGTCGGCAACCTTGTAGTCGATGCCGTTACGGACGTCTGCCTTCAATTCCGTCATGGATTAGAGCCCCATTCATTCGTTCCACTGAAGTGACCCCATGGCCTGCGGGCTCGCGGGACAGGCGCCAAGAAATCTTCTCGAATGGCGCGCTGACGGCTACGGGGTGTCTCTACTACCGTAACGGTCCGCGAACGGCGTCATGAGCCGGGCCAGGTCAGCGGCCACATCGTGGTCCGCTTCCGGCGGCATTGACACGTAACTGATCGCCAGCCGGACGATCGCGCGAGCCAGCACCCCGGCATCTTCGTCGGAAATCTGCACCCAACTGCCGCAGAAAGCCTCGGTAAGGCGCTGCGAGCAGTGCGAGATGATCGGCGCGCTGTCGGTGGTGATGATCTGCAGCAGGTCCGGCTTTGCGACACCGGTCAGCAACGAGATGACCAGCGGGTCGGACGCCGATTCGGTGAAGAACGTCCGGAAGCCCTGCAGGAACGCCGCATGAATGTCACCGACGTTGGCATAGATGGCGTGCTCGACGGCGTCGACCAGGCGGTCGGCGAGGCGCATCGCGTAGCCCTCGGCCAGCCCCTGCCGTGAACCGAATTCGTTGTAGATGGTCTGCCGGCTGATCCCGGCAGCGCGGGCGACATCCGACAGCGTGATCGACGACCAGTCCTTGGCCAGCAACAGCTCTCGCATGCCGTCCAGGATCGAGTGCCGCAGCAGGACCCGCGAGGCCTCGGCGTACGGCACCCGAGGTGCCGCGGGGCGCGGCACCTCGGGTCCGTCCGGTACTGCGGCCGCAGCGGTCACGACGCCACGACCTCCACCATTTCGAAGTCGGCCTTGGCGGCGCCGCAGTCCGGGCAGCTCCAGTCCTCGGGGATGTCGGCCCAGCGGGTGCCCGGGGCGATGCCGTCTTCCGGCCAGCCCTTCTCTTCGTCGTACTCGAAGCCGCACTGCAGGCAGACGAACTTCTTGAACGGCTCGCTCATGAACTCACTCCTACTCCGTCATTTCCCGTCGCTTCGCTCGCCCTGGCCTCGAAATCGACCTTCTCGAGGACGGCGCAGTCCGGGCAGCACCAGTCGTCGGGGATATCGTCCCACGCCGTGCCGGCCGGAAATCCTTCGCGCGGTGCCCCTTTGGCCTCGTCATAGACATAACTACAGCCCGGGCAGACGTACGCGCTCATACTCAAGCCACCTGCTCTGCGCGCGAGCGCTCATCGCCGACACCTGCTCCGTACTTGGCCATCACCTTGTCGCGCACCCGCGGGTGGACGTTGACCCTGGTCATGTCGCCGTCGTAGTGCTCGATGACCCGGTGGTCCATCATCCGGCGCCACAGCGGCGGGATGTAGGTCAGACCGATCAGGGTGGCGTAGCCGCTGGGCAGGTTCGGCGCGCCGTCGATGCTGCGCAGGGTCTGGTAGCGCCGCGTCGGGTTGGCGTGGTGGTCACTGTGGCGCTGCAGGTGATAGAGGAACAGGTTGGTGACGATGTGGTCGGAGTTCCAGCTGTGCACCGGGGCGCAGCGCTCGTAGCGGCCACTCTCGGTCTTCTGCCGCAGCAGACCGTAGTGCTCCAGGTAGTTCACCGACTCGAGCAGGCTGAATCCGTAGATGCCCTGGATGAGGACGAACGGGATGAGCGCCGGGCCGAACACCGCGATCAGGATGCCGAAGAACACCAGCGACATGAGCCACGCGTTGAGGACGTCGTTCTTGAGGTAGGTGCGGGGATCCCACGGGCTGCATCCGAGGCGACGGATGCGCTGGGCTTCGAGCTCGAGGGAGGATTTCAGGGCGCCCCACACCGTGCGCGGCAGGAACTCCCAGAAGTTCTCACCGAAGCGGGCCGAGGCGGGGTCCTCCGGGGTGGCGACGCGGACGTGGTGGCCGCGGTTGTGCTCGATGTAGAAGTGGCCGTAGAACGTCTGCGCCAGCGTGATCTTGGCCAGCCAGCGCTCCAGATTCTCCTTCTTGTGCCCCATCTCGTGCGCGGTGTTGATACCGACACCACCCAGCACGCCGACCGACAGCGCGACGCCGAGCTTGGCCCACCAGGCCAGCCCGCCCTCGAAGCCGAGCCAGCTCAGGTCCTTGGCGGTGAACAGGTACGCACCGAGGATGACGCTGGCGTACTGGAAGGGGATGTAGGCGTACGTGCAGTAGCGGTAGTACTTGTCATTCGCCAACTGCTCCATCATCTCGTCGGGCGGGTTCTCCCCGTCGGGCCCGAACTTCAGATCGAGGATCGGCAGCAGCACGTAGAGCAGACCGGGACCGATCCACAACGGCACCTGCGCCGCCGCGTGCCAACCTGCCTGGTTCAGCGCCCAGATCAGCGGGAGCATCACGAACAGCGCCGTGGGCGCGATCAGGCCCATGAGCCATAGATGACGCTTGCGATCCCGCCACTGCGGGGCGTTGACGTCGGATACCTCGACTGACACGGGTCCACCTCCATTGGTTCGCCGACTAGTTGCGACCTTGACTATAGACCGCAATTTGTCGCCGGTCTAGACACCAGAGGCAATTTTGTAAAACGGCTTGTGGCAGCCGTCACCGGTCAGCCGCGGTAGAGGTCGGGCTCGATGTAGATGATGCGGGCGTTCGGCACGGCGGCCCGGATCGCGAACTCGGCGGCATCGATCGTCGCGGCGACGGTCGCCAGGTCGGTCTTCGGGGCCAGCGCGATCTTCACGCCGACGAGCATCTCCTCCGGCCCCAGGTACTGGGTGCGCAGATGGATGACGCGGTCGACGTGCGCCGTCTGCTCCAGTGCGGCGCGGATGGCGCCGGTCTCGTCGACGGTCGCGCCCTCCCCGATCAGCAGGCTCTTCATCTCGACCATCAGGACCACCGCGATGACACCGAGCAGCACACCGATGGCCGCGGTACCGATGCCGTCCCACACCGGGTCACCCGTCAGCATCGACAGGCCGACGCCGCCCAGGGCCAGCACCAGACCGATCAGAGCGCCGCTGTCCTCCAGCAGTACCACCGGCAGCTCCGGGTTACGCGAGGTCCGGATGAACCGCCACCAGCTGCCGGCTCCCTTGAGCGGACGCGATTCCTTCAGCGCGGTGTAGAAGCTGTAGCCCTCGAGGCCGACGGCCACGACCAGGATCGCGACGGCGACGACGGGTGACGACAGCGGCTCGGGGTGGGTGATCTTGTGATAGCCCTCGTACAGCGCGAACATCGCGCCCAGGCTGAACAGGACCAGCGCGACGACGAACGAATAGAAGTAGCGGCTACGGCCGTAGCCGAAGGGATGCAGATGGTCGGCGTCCTTGCGCGCCTGCCGCTGCCCCCACAGCAGCAATCCCTGGTTGGACGTGTCCGCCAGCGAGTGCACCGACTCCGCGAGCATCGACGAACTGCCCGTGACCAGAAAGCCGACGAACTTCGCCGCCGCGATCCCGGCATTGGCCAACAGCGCCGCGACGATCGCGCGCGCACTCCCCGAGGCCGACATGACCTGCCCTTTCGTAGATTTCTAGATCCCGACCGTCGCGCGGAACACCGTCGACGGTTCGTCGGCCACCAGCCGCACGGGCCCTTCCCCGGCTGCGATCCAGGCGGCGGCGCCCTTGTTCAGGGTCAGCTCGCCGCCCGCGGAATGCACCTGCACCCGGCCCTGCGTGCCCAGCAGAATCTGCGGGCCGGCATGCCCGTTGGGTACCTCGACCTCGCCGCCCAATCGATCGCCGTCGATCCGCAGGATCGAGACCGCGAATTCCGAAGCGGGGGTGTCGAAAACTTCCTCGACGCCACCATCGGTCGGCCGCGGATGGACCGGCCGTCCGTCCGTCGGGGTGAAATCGAGCACCCGGAGCAGTTCGGGCACGTCCACGTGCTTGGGCGTCAGACCACCGCGTAACACGTTGTCGGAGTTCGCCATCACCTCGAACCCCAGGCCGTGCAGATAGGCGTGCAGGTTGCCTGCCGGCATGTAGATGCCCTCCCCGGCGACCAGGCTGATGCGGTTCAGGAGTATGGCCGCCAGCACCCCGGCATCACCCGGGTAGCGCTCGCCGAGTTCCAGTACGGTCTTGACCTCGGTCGCGAATTCGGTTGCCCCGGAGCGGATGTAGTTCACCGCACCGTCGAGCGTGGCAGGCACCAGCACGTCCAGATCAGGCTGCGGCAACGTGATCCAGGTGGTGAACACGGCCCGCAGCCCGGCCGCGTCCGACTGGCCGGCCAGCAGGTTGATGTACGGATCGAGATCGGACACCGCCAGCGCCCTCATCAATTCGACGGTGCGCACCACGGGCCGGAAGCCGGCGAGCGCCTCGAACGGGCCGAGGGCCACGATCAACTCGGGCTTGTGGCTGCGGTCCCGGTAATTGCGGTTGCGCGCATTGACGGCAATGCCTTGGCGCTCTTCACGGTTGAAGCCCTCGGCGGCCTGCTCGGCACTCGGGTGCGCCTGCAGCGACAACGGTTCGTCGGCGGCCAGCACCTTCGCCAGGAACGGCAGCACCTCACCGAACCGGGCGCGGACCTCGGGCCCCAACTCACCGTCGGGATCGGCCCGGATGACCTCGAGCAGCGACGCCTCCCCCTGGGGCGTCTCCACTTGCGCCGGGTCGCCGGGGTGCGCACCCAGCCACAGTTCGGCCTCGGGATGCGCTGTCGGACTGGGCCTTCCGGCGAAATCGGCCAGGGCGGTACGCGACCCCCAGGCATAGTTCCTGACGGCGCCTCGTAACAGATGCACTTTGTCTAACCTCGAACCAGTTTCAGGTACACGGCCGTCATCTCCAGCCGTACCGCCAGCATCGCGATCTGTTGTTCCAAACGGCTACCCGGTACCTGCAGCCCCGCATCCGGCACGTCGTCCGCGCTGAGCACGTCGACGTCACCACCGAGGGCGTCCATCCGGGCGATCACGCCGGGGCGCTCCTCATCGGCACACAGCACCACGGTGCGAACCCGGGCCGGCACGGGCCCGTCGATCTCGGGGTCGTGGAAAAGTGCGTCTTCGTAAGACATTTCGACGGTCTGCCGGCCGAGTCCACCGTGCAAGGCCACCAGGGCGTCGGCCCCACCGGTCGCAGTCACGAGTTGATGCGCCACGCGCAGCAGCACCGTCGCAGCGTGGCGGACCAGAGCCAGCATGGCCGCGCCCTCACCGGCGAGCACCACCTGCCGGCCCGATATCCGCTCGGCGAGGTTCTTGGCCGGGTTGGTGAAAAGCTCGCGGGCCGCGCTGTTGCGCAGGGCCTCGGCGTCCAGCTCGTCGGCGAGGGCGTCCAGGTCGATGCGCAGTGCCGGGTCGACGACCATCATCGTGGCGAGCCCCGCGGCCAGGTAGCGGGTGAGACCGAAGTCGTCGGGCACCCCCAGCCGCGGTGGCAGCACCACCGCGCGGCCGGCCGCGGCATCCCGCAACGGACCAACGTCCGGCGCCACCACGATCACCCGCGCACCGCGGCGTACCCCGGTTGCGACCGCGGTCACCAGCGCCGGGTCGGCCGGGTCGTCACCGGCCACCACCACGACATCCAGCGCGCCGATCCACGGCGGCACGTCCGGGGTGACCACGAGCGGGATCGCCGACGTCGCCCCCAGCGCCGCGGCAAGCACGGTGCCCGCCGCACCGGACGCTCCAGATGCGCCGCGCCCGCACACCCAGGTGACGGTGCGCGGACGTTGATCGGAACGCAGCTCGTCGAGTTCGCCTTCAGTGAGCGCCGCGGCGACCGCGCGGGTCTGTGCGCCGGCCATCGACGCCGCCCGCAGCAGGCCGTCGCGGTCGGCGGCGATCAGACCGTCGACGTCGTCGAGGTCCAGGGTCGCCGGGGCGGCACTCATGGGGTCGACGCCCTGATCTGCGCCGCAATGTGTTCGACGATCTGGTCGACTTCCTCGCGGGTACGCGATTCGACGTTGAGCCGCAACAACGGCTCGGTGTTGGAGGTGCGCAGATTGAACCAGCGCCCGCCACCGAGGTCGACGGTCACGCCGTCGAGTTCGTCGGTCGAGGCGATCTCGCTGCCGTACGACGCGATGACCGCCTGCACGCACGCCGGGGCGTCGGCGACGGTGAAGTTGATCTCGCCCGACGCCTCGTACCGCTGGTACTTGGCCATCAGCTCAGACAGCGGGCGATCCTGCTCCCCGAGTGCGGCCAGCACGTGCAGCGCGGCGAGCATGCCGGAGTCGGCACCCCAGAAATCGCGGAAGTAGTAGTGCGCCGAATGCTCACCGCCGAAGATCGCGTTGGTTTCGGCCATCAGCGCCTTGATGTACGAGTGGCCGACGCGCGAGCGCACCGCCTTGCCGCCGCGCTCGGCGATCAGCTCGGGCACCGCGCGCGAGGTGATCAGGTTGTGGATGACGGTCGCGCCGGACTCACGGGCCAGCTCGCGATCGGCGACCAGCGCCGTCACGGCCGAGGGCGATATCGGCTCACCCTTCTCGTCGACCACGAAGCAGCGGTCGGCGTCGCCGTCGAAGGCCAGGCCGATGTCCGCACCGTTCGCGACGACATGCTTCTGCAGATCCACCAAGTTGGCCGGATCCAGCGGGTTGGCCTCGTGGTTGGGGAACGTGCCGTCCAGCTCGAAGTACAACGGCAGCAAGGTGATCGACTCGACCGAGCCCAGCACGGCCGGGGTGGTGTGCCCGCCCATACCGTTTCCGGCGTCGACCGAGACCCGCAGCGGGCGCAGCGCCGACACGTCGACCAGCGAACGCAGGAAGGCGCCGTATTCGTCGAGCACGTCGCGCTCCTCGACCGTGCCGGTGGCGCCGTCATACCCGGGCACGCCGTCCGTGACCTCGCTGGCGACGGTGGCTAGCCCTGTTTCTTTGCCGACGGGCTTCGCACCGGCGCGGCACAACTTGATGCCGTTGTAGGCGGCCGGGTTGTGGCTCGCCGTGAACATGGCGCCCGGGCAATCCAGCAGACCCGAGGCGAAGTAGAGCTGATCGGTGGACGCCAGCCCGATCCGGACCACGTCCAGACCCTGCGCGGTGACCCCGCCCGCGAACGCCGTGGCCAATGACGGTGAGCTGGGCCGCATGTCGTAACCGATCGCCACGCGGGTGGCGCCCTCAGCGCGCATCAACCGGGCAAATGCCCCGCCGACGTCGGCGACGAACGACTCGTCGATCTCCTCGCCGACCAGCCCGCGTACGTCATATGCCTTGATGACGCGCTGTACAGAAGCAGCAGGCCGAGACATAGCCCTCCCGATCTCATCGTTCGCAGACCACTGCATGCCGGGCCTGTTGGAGTCAGCCTATCGGCTGGCTCTTCTGCCCGGGGACGGTCGGTGGGGTTCCGGCAGGAGTTGTGTCGCTAACCCTCAGGTGGGTCGGGCAACACCCGCAGATGCCCGCGCCGACGCCCGTTCTGCTGCGTGCGTGGGACCGGCGGTGCCATGACCGCGCCGCCGTGGGCTCCGGCGTGGCCGCCGGGCAACGGATCGGTGAATCCTGTTGGGATGCCTCCGCGAGACGGCGAATCGCGGCCTTCGCGCACGGCGTCGGCGAGTGCGACGAGGTCGTCGTCGTCAGAGGGCGTGGGCAGCGGACCGGCGTGGCGGACCAGCTCCCACCCCCGGGGCGCGGTGATGCGGCTGGCGTGCGATACGCACAGGTCCCACGAATGCGGCTCCGACGCGGTGGCCAACGGACCTACGACTGCCGTGGAATCCGAGTAGACAAACGTCAGCGTCGCCACGGCGTAGTGCGGGCAACCTGGCCGGCAGCAGCGACGGGGAACATTCACTCGGCGAGATTATCGCGCCGCCGACGCGCCCACCGCCGGACACGCGCGTCACGGGCACGTCGATCTCCAACCGTTACTATCGGCCGATGGCCCACTCGCGTGTGCGCCGCCGTCGCGGCATGCGCGGCCCGCTCCTCCCCCCGACCGTTCCCGGATGGCGCAGTCGCGCCGAGCGATTCGACATGGCGGTGCTGGAGGCCTACGAACCGATCGAACGCCGCTGGAGCAATCGGGTGTCCGGACTCGATGTCGCGGTCGACGAGATCCCACGGATCTCTCCCAAGGATCCGGATGCGATCCAGTGGCCGCCCGAAGTGATCGCCGACGGGCCGGTGGCGCTGGCGCGGCTCATCCCGGCCGGGGTGGATGTTCGGGGTAATTCGACGCGGGCGCGAATTCTTTTGTTCCGCAAGCCCATTGAGCGGCGGGCGAAGGACTCCGTTGACCTCGCCGACCTGCTGCACGAAATTCTGGTGGCGCAGGTAGCCACCTATCTCGGCGTTGAGCCGTCGGTTATCGACCCGACCATCCTGGACGACTAGGCCGGATCCGACGGCGGTGCGTCAGATGACGCCGCGCTTGATCCGCCGGCGCTCACGCTCCGACAGACCGCCCCAGATGCCGAAGCGCTCGTCGTGCGCCAAGGCGTACTCGAGGCACGCGTCGCGCACCTCGCAGCCCAGGCAGATGCGCTTGGCTTCCCGGGTCGAGCCACCCTTCTCGGGGAAGAACGCCTCGGGGTCGGTTTGCGCGCACAGGGCACGCTCCTGCCACTGGTCTTCCATGAGCTCGGGCTCGGTGTCGATGTGCTCGGGCACCAGACTCAGCTGCGGCCGTCCGGCGACGACTTGCTGGACAGGCCCGGTGTTCGTGTGCGGTGCGGTCCCAATAGAGCCGAGCATCCGCCCGTCGAATGGAACGACATGATCGAAATCTGCGTGTTCGTAAGACATTTGCCGCCTCCTCCCCTGCTTTACGTAGTTCTCATATACGGAGTCCAACTACTTGCCCTGCGTGCCGTGAGTGGCGACCAATATTCGAACAAACGGTCGAAACTCGGTCTGCTGCACCGGAACCGGTAAACAAACCGGGAATGACACTGGTGTGATTACACACGGGTTAGCTGCCACGGTCAAGCGGATGAAGCGCATTTCCTACCATCCTGTGACCTGATTACGGCGCGTCGTTACCGCGGCGTGTCGCGATAGTGACCAATAACACGCTGTTACACAACACAGTTGGCCACATTGGTTGCAGATACGCCTGTTACTCAAGTGAATCCTGAGGTTTAAAGTTTGCTGCGCGCCAAATTGTCTTCCGGGCGCGTCATTTCACCCGGGCGCCATCGCCTAGGGTGAGTCGACGTGAAGGTGACGGTTCTGGTCGGTGGCGTCGGCGGCGCCCGTTTTCTGCTCGGCGTCCAGAAGCTGCTGGGGTTGGGGCAATTCGCCGACCCCGGCATGAACTCCTCGACCGCCTCCCCCCATGAACTCACCGCGATCGTCAACGTCGGTGACGACGCCTGGATGTACGGCGTCCGCATCTGCCCCGACCTGGACACCTGCATGTACACCCTCGGCGGTGGCATCGATCCCGCGCGCGGCTGGGGCCACCGCGACGAGACCTGGCACGCCAAGGAAGAGCTGGCCGCGTACGGCGTGCAGCCGGACTGGTTCGGACTCGGCGACCGCGACCTGGCCACCCACCTGGTGCGCAGCCAGATGCTGCGGGCCGGTTATCCGCTGTCCCAGGTGACCGAGGCGTTGTGCGACCGCTGGCAGCCCGGGGCGCGGCTGCTGCCCGCCAGCGACGACCGCAGTGAAACGCACGTGGTCGTAACCGATCCCGAATCCGGCAATCAGCGCGCCATCCACTTCCAGGAATGGTGGGTTCGCTACCGCGCGCAGATCCCCACCCACAGCTTCGCGTTCATCGGCACCGAGAAGGCAAAAGCCGCACCGGGAGTCGCCGACGCCATCGCGGGCGCCGACGTGGTGTTGCTGGCGCCCTCCAATCCCGTCGTCAGCATCGGCGCGATCCTCGCCGTGCCGGGTCTGCGCAGCGCGCTGCGGTCCACCCCGGCGCCGGTGATCGGATACTCCCCGATCGTCGCCGGAAAGCCGTTGCGCGGGATGGCCGATGACTGCCTCAAGGTGATCGGTGTCGACAGCACCTCGGAAGCCGTGGGCGCGCACTACGGCGCTCGCAGCGGGACCGGCATCCTGGACGGCTGGCTGATCGACGCCGGGGACCACGCCGAGATCGAGGGCGTCAACGTCGAAGCCGTGCCGCTACTGATGACCGACCCCGCCGCCACGGCCGAGATGGTCCGCGCGGGACTGCAACTAGCCGGGATCTCGTTGTGACAGAGCATGGGGCCGCGGCCGCCATCGAAATCCTTCCGGTGCCGGGGCTTCCCGAGTTCCGTCCCGGTGACGACGTGGCCGCCGCCATCGCCACCGCCGCCCCCTGGCTGCGTGACGACGACGTGCTCGTGGTCACCAGCAAGGTGCTCTCCAAATCCGAGGGCCGGATCGTCGCGGCGCCGACCGACCCCGACGAACGGGACGCGCTGCGGCGCAGGCTGATCGATGACGAGGCCGTGCGTGTGTTGGCCCGCAAGGGCCGCACCCTGATCACCGAGAACGCCATCGGATTGGTCCAGGCCGCCGCGGGTGTGGACGGATCCAATGTCAGCACAACCGAATTGGCCCTGCTGCCGGTCGATCCCGACGGCAGCGCGGCCCGGTTGCGCGCCGGCCTGGCCGAGCGGCTCGGTGTGCGCGTCGCCGTCGTCATCACCGACACCATGGGCCGGGCCTGGCGCAACGGGCAGATCGATGCCGCCATCGGCGCGGCCGGCCTGGCTGTACTGCACGGGTATTCGGGGGTCCAGGACACCCACGGCAATGAACTGCTGGTGACCGAGGTCGCCATCGCCGACGAGATCGCGGCCGCCGCCGATCTGGTCAAGGGCAAGCTGACCGGCATCCCGGTCGCCGTGGTGCGTGGCCTGTCACCGCGCGACGACGGTTCGAACGGCCGGACCCTGGTGCGCGCCGGCCAGGAGGACCTGTTCTGGCTGGGCACCGAGGAAGCACTGGCATTGGGCCGCAGGCAGGCTCAGCTGATGCGCCGTTCGGTGCGTACCTTCAGCGCCGAGCCGGTGGCACCGGAACTCATCGAGGAATCCGTCGCCGAGGCCCTCACGGCGCCCGCGCCACACCACACGCGCCCGGTCCGCTTCGTCTGGGTGCAGAACCACGACACGCGAATCCGGTTGCTGGACCGCATGAAAGACAAGTGGCGCACCGACCTCACCTCCGATGGGCGTGCGGCCGACTCCGTCGACCGGCGTGTCGGCCGCGGTCAAATCCTCTACGACGCACCGGAACTCGTCATCCCGTTCCTGGTGCCCGACGGCGCGCACAGCTATCCGGACGTGGCCCGCACCGACGCCGAGCACACCATGTTCACCGTCGCGGTGGGCGCGGCGGTCCAGGGGCTACTGGTGGCCCTGGCGGCCCGCGATGTCGGAAGCTGCTGGATCGGTTCGACGATCTTCGCCGCCGACATCGTGCGCGCCGAGCTCGACCTGCCGGGCGACTGGGAACCGTTGGGCGCCATCGCCATCGGCCACCACCTCGAGACCGGCGAACCACGTCAGCCGCGACAGCCGGTGGCGACGGACGAACTACTGATCCGCCGATGAGCGACTCCCTGCATGCCTCGGTGGTCGAGACGCTACGAAACTGGCCGGCGCCCGACGCCGATCAGGACAGCCTGCGGCACGCCGTCGCGGCATTCGTCGCAGCCCGCCCCGACGCCTGCCGGCGCGCGTGCGAGCCCGGGCACATCACCGCGTCGGCGCTCGTGCTCGACCACACCCGGACCAGGGCCCTGCTCACCCTGCACCCGCGCTTGGGCCGCTGGGTGCAACTCGGCGGCCACTGCGAAGACGTCGACACCGACATCCGGGCCGCCGCGCTGCGCGAGGCCACCGAGGAATCCGGCATCACCGGACTGTGGATCGCGCAGGCGCCTGCCGCGCTGCACGTCCACGCCCTGACATGCTCACTGGGCGTGCCGACCCGGCACCTCGACGTGCAATATCTGGCTGTCGCGCCGGAGCACGCCGAAATCCATTGCAGCGACGAATCCCTGGATCTGCGATGGTGGCCGCTGGACGCCCTGCCGGGCCCGGACCCCGGTCTGGAACGGCTCGCGCGGGCCGCTCAGACGTCCGTCGAGTAACGAATTCCGCCGTCCGGGATGGTGACACCCGGCCACACCCGTGCGCCGCGCAGCAGCTCGCAGCGGGCGCCGATGTTGGCACCGTCGCCGATCACGCCGTCGCGGATCAGCGCCCGCGGGCCGATCCGGGCGCCGAACCCCACGATGGACCGCTCGATCACCGACCCGGCCTCGATCTTCACGCCGTCGAAGATCACCGCGCCGTCCAGCCGGGCACCGGCACCGATCTCGGCGCCGCGGCCCACCACGGTCCCGCCGATCAACAGTGCGCCGGGTGCCACCGCGGCGCCCTCGTGCACCAGGCTCTCGCCGCGGTGCCCGTCGAGCACCGGCGACGGCGCGATACCGCGCACCAGATCCGCTGAGCCGCGGACGAAGTCGTCGGGGGTACCCATGTCGCGCCAGTAGGTGGCATCGACGTAGCCGCACACCTTGAAGCCGTCGGAGAGCAGCTTCGGGAACACCTCGCGTTCGACCGACACCTCACGGCCGGTGGGGATCTCGTCGATCACCGCACGCTGGAACAGGTAGCAGCCCGCGTTGATCTGATCGGTCGGCGGGTCCTGGGTCTTCTCCAGGAACGCCGTCACCACACCCTCGGAATCGGTTGGCACACAACCGAACGCCCGCGGGTCACTCACCCGCACCAGATGCAGCGTGACATCGGCCTGCCGCTCGAGGTGGCTGGCCAGCATCGCGCCGAGGTCCAGACCCGATAGCACGTCGCCGTTGAACACCATGGCAGTCGGGTGGCGCAGCTTGGGCGCCACGTTGGCGATACCGCCACCGGTGCCCCGGGCCTCGTCCTCCACGACGTATTCGATCTCCAGGCCCAGCTTGGAACCGTCGCCGAATTCCTGCTCGAACACCTCGGCCTTGTACGAGGTGCCCAGCACCACATGGCGGATGCCCGCGGCCGCGATCCTGGCAAGCAGGTGCGCCAGGAACGGCACACCCGCGGTCGGGAGCATCGGCTTCGGCGCCGAAAGGGTCAGCGGCCGCAGCCGCGTGCCCTGCCCACCCACCAGGATGACCGCGTCGACGTCAACCGGATTCACCGCGGCCGCATTCAGCTCGGGATCACTCAACTCGCGTCCTTTCAGGATGACTCAACGTCGTCGCAGGTAGCCTAGTTTGCCCGACGGCGCTTACGCCTGGAATTGCCCACCACCGCGCGCTCACGCGCGGTCAGGGCCGACTTGATGGTCCACCGCAGCGGGGCCTGCCACCAGTGTGGATGCCGGTCCGCGAGGAATGTGTAGGTACTGCGGTGGTGCGCGGCCAGATTCCGGGCCGGGTCGCGCCCGGTGGAATGCCCCTTGTCGTGCAGGATTTCGGCGGCCGGCACGTACACGTTCTGCCAGCCCGCGCGCCCCAGCCGGTCACCGAGGTCGACGTCCTCCATGTACATGAAGTAGTTTTCGTCGAACCCGCCGATCTGCCGGAACGCCTTGGTGCGCAACAACAAACACGAACCGGACAACCAACCGACCGCGCGTTCGCTGGGCTCCAGCCGGTCTTGGCGGTAGGCCGCCGTCCACGGGTTGGACTTCCAGAACGGGCCCACCACCGCGTGCATGCCGCCGCGGATCAGGCTCGGCTGATGCCGCGCCGACGGATAGACCGAACCGTCGGGGTCGCGGATCAGCGGCCCCACCGAACCCGCGGCCGGCCAGCGCGCCGCACCGGCGAACAGCTCGTCGATACTGTGCGGCCCCCATTGCACGTCCGGGTTGACCACCACGAAGAACTCCTGGTCGACGACGCTGTCCGGCGTGTCGAGGTAGGCCGCCACCGCGCGGTTGACCGCGGTGCCGTAGCCGAGGTTGCCGCCCGTGCGGAACAACTCGACGTCGGCATATCGCTCCAGGGCCGCCTCGGGCGCGCCGTCGGTCGATCCGTTGTCGGCCATCACCACCAGCAGCCGGCGCTCGGTGGCGTGCGCCAATGTCTTCAGGAAACGGTCCAGATGCGGGCCAGGTGAATAGGTCACCGTCACCACGAGCAGCGGGCGGTCCGGCACAGGTGATCTGTCGGACTGCGTCCTCGGCGGTCCGGAAGGCTGCTCGATCACGGGCTAGAGGTTAGCGGGCCGACGGCCGTAGCCGCACCAGGGTGTGACCCGCCGAACCCCGGGCTACCGGCCTCAGCAACCGCTCGCCAGTAGCCTGTCCTGGTGCCAGGTCGACTGTTCCGCATCCTCGCCGTCATGACGACGGTGCTCGTGGTGGTGGGCACCGGCATGGCCTGGAGCAGCCTGCGTTCGCTGGAATCCGGCATCAACCGCATCAGCACCGCGGCCCTCGGCGGCGGTGGCGACGACGGTGCCGTCGACATCCTCCTGGTGGGCATGGACAGCCGCACCGATGCGCACGGAAACCCCTTGTCAGAGGAGGAACTCGCCACGCTGCGGGCCGGCGACGACGTGTCCACCAACACCGACACCATCATCCTGGTACGCATCCCCAACAACGGGCGCTCGGCCACCGCCATCTCCATCCCGCGCGACTCCTACGTGCAGGCGCCGGGGCTGGGCAAGACCAAGATCAACGGCGTCTTCGGTCAGGTGAAGCTCGAGAAGATGAAGGAACTCGTCGAGCAGCAGGGCCAGGATGCCGCCACCGCGGAACCCAAAGCCGTCGAGGCCGGACGCGAGGCACTGATCAAAACCGTGGCAAAACTCACAGGCGTCACGGTCGATCACTACGCCGAAGTCGGGTTGCTGGGATTCGCCTTGATCACCGACGCCCTCGGCGGTGTCAACGTGTGTCTCAAGAACGCCGTCGACGAACCGTTGTCGGGAGCCAACTTCCCGGCCGGCTGGCAGAAGCTGGGCGGCGCGCAGGCACTCAGCTTCGTGCGCCAGCGCCACGATCTGCCCCGCGGCGACCTGGACCGGGTGACGCGCCAGCAGGTGTTCATGGCGTCGCTGGCGCACGACATCATCTCCGGGCAGACCCTGTCCAGCCCCAGCACCCTGAGCCGGCTGCGGCAGGCCGTACAGCGGTCCGTGGTGCTGTCCGACGGTTGGGACATCATGGATTTCGTCCAGCAGATGCAGAAGCTCGCGGGCGGCAACGTCGCGTTCGCCACCATCCCGGTGCTGGCCGAGGACGGCTGGAGCGACGACGGCACCCAGAGCGTCGTGCGGGTCGACCCCGACCAGGTGCAGCAGTGGGTGGCCGGCCTGCTCCAGGACCAGGCCGACGGCAAGACCGAGAAGCTGGCCTACACACCGGGCAACACCACCGTCGACGTGGTCAACGACAGTGACATCAACGGACTGGCCGCCGCGGTGTCGGAGGTCCTCACCGGAAAGGGCTTCGTCGCAGGCAAAGTCGGCAACAACGAGGCCGACCACGTGACCTCGAGCCAAATCCAGGCCGCGAAGGCGGACGACCTCGGGGCGCGCGCCATTGCCGAGCAACTGGGCAATCTGCCGGTCGTGGAGAACGCCTCGGTGCCCAGCGGCGCGGTGCGCGTGGTGCTTTCGCACGACTACGCCGGCCCCGGCTCCGGCCTGGAGGGCGGAAGCCACACCGTGACTCAATCCGCTTCCGACACCACCGATTCCGGCTCCGGCACCCCGGTGGCGCCGTCCCCCATCATCACTGCGGGGGCGTCCGATCCGAAGTGCGTCGACTGACGTGACCAACCTCTCCGGCGCACTCCTCGACCCGCTGCTGCGCGCCGACCCCGCCGGGCCGCGTATCACGTACTACGACGACGCCACCGGCGAACGCATCGAGGTGTCGGCGGTGACGCTGGGCAACTGGGCCGCCAAGACCGCCAACCTGCTGCGTGACGAACTCGGTGCCGGCCCGGGCAGCCGGGTCGCGGTGCTGCTGCCCGCGCACTGGCAGACCGCGGGCGTGTTGTTCGGCATCTGGTACATCGGCGCGGAAGTGGTTATCGGACAACCACTTCCGACGGAATGTGACGTGGCGCTGTGCACCGCCGACCTGATTGACGCGGCCGACGAGACCGGGGCCGCCGAAGTTGTGGTGCTGTCCCTCGACCCGTTCGGCAAGCCCGTCCCCGACCTGCCGATCGGCGTCACCGACTACGCGACATCCGTGCGCGTGCACGGCGACCAGATCGTGCCCGAACGCACGTCCGGTCCGGCGCTGGCCGGCCGTTCCGTCGACGACGTCCTCGCCGAGGCCCGCAGCAGGGCCGCGGCAAAGGGATTCACCGCCGACACCCGCCTCCTGTCGACGGCCCCGTGGGGTACCGCCGACGAACTCGTGGCCAATCTGCTGGCGGTGTTCGCCGGCGGCGCGTCCCTGGTGCAGGTGGCCCACCCCGACGCGGGCGCCCTGGATCGGCGCCGCGCGACGGAGAAGGTCACTGCCGACCTGTAGCGCCTGACGTCAGCGCAGCAGGGCGCGGGACATCACGACCCGCTGAATCTGGTTGGTGCCCTCGTAGATCTGGGTGATCTTCGCGTCGCGCATCATGCGCTCCACCGGAAAGTCGACGGTGTAGCCGGCGCCACCGAACAGCTGCACGGCGTTGGTGGTCACCTCCATGGCCACGTCCGAGGCGAAACACTTCGACGCCGCGGAGATGAAGCCCAGGTTGCCCTCACCACGCTCGGCGCGGGCCGCGGCGCTGTAGACCATCAGCCGGGCCGCTTCGGTCTTCATCGCCATGTCCGCGATCATGAACTCGACACCCTGGAACTGGCTGATCGACTTGCCGAACTGCTTGCGGTCCTTGGTGTAGGCGATCGCGGCGTCCAGCGCGCCCTGCGCCACCCCGACAGCCTGCGCCCCGATGGTCGGACGGGTGTGATCCAGCGTGGCCAGTGCGGTCTTGAAGCCGGTGCCGGGCTCACCGATCATGCGGTCACCGGGGATGCGGCAGTTCTCGAAGTACAGCTCGACGGTCGGGCTGCCCTTGATGCCGAGCTTGCGCTCCTTCGGGCCGATGGTGAAGCCCTCATCGTCGAGGTGGACCATGAACGCCGAAATGCCGTTGGCGCCCTTGTCGGGGTCGGTCACCGCCATCACGGTGTACCAGGTCGACGCGCCGCCGTTGGTGATCCACGCCTTGGCGCCGTTGAGGATCCAGTCGTCGCCGTCGGCCTTGGCACGGGTGCGCATGGCGGCGGCGTCGCTGCCGGCCTCGCGCTCGGACAGCGCGTACGACGCGAGCTTGCCGTCGACCAGGTCCGGCAGCACCTTGCGCTTGAGGTCGTCGGATCCGCTCAGGATCAGGCCCATGGTGCCGAGCTTGTTGACCGCGGGGATCAGCGATGCCGAGACGTCGACGCGGGCCACTTCTTCGATGACGATGCACGCCGCGACCGAATCCGCGCCCTGGCCGCCGAACTGCTCGGGCACGTGGACGGCGTTGAAGCCCGACGCGGTCAGCGCGTCACTGGCCTCCTGGGGGAACCGGGCCTGCTCGTCGACCTCGGCGGCGTACGGAGCAATCTCCTTCTCCGCCAGAGCCCGGATCGCGGCCCGCAGCTCCTGATGCTCTTCCGGCAGCTGAAACAGATCGAATGACGGGTTACCGATAGACATTGACGGCTCCTTGCCTGCCCATTTGGCGAGATGCGGGTTGCTACTCGCCGGTAACTTTACCGCCCCTGACCCGACACCTTCTGCAGACCACGGACCAGCTCGCGGTAAGTGCGGTGATAGACGGTGCGCAGCGTCTCACTGCGGCGCAGGACGTCAACGGCCGTCACCGGACCGAGCAGCAGCACCGGATGCCCGGCGAAAACCGAGGTGGTGTGCTGGATCCGAGCCGAACGGTGCGCTGCCGACTCCAGTTCGGCCTGGTAGTAGTCGCAGTACTCCGGCTGGGTGAAGAACACCTTGTTGAACCCGATCGCGAACGGGGCCAGGCCGGCTCCGTCATCGAGATACTTGAGCGTGCCCACCGCGACGCCGGGCCAGAACTCGTTGAAGACGTCGTCGGCGATGACGATGCCGCCGTCGGCCAGCGTGGCCTCGGCCAGCTGCATGTCGCTGTAGACGATCTCCTCGGTGTGCCCACCGTCGACGCTGAAGAACCGGATGGGCCCACCCGCCTCCTCCAGCAGCACCTCGGGTGCCAGCTTGGTGGAGTCGCCCTGGTGGATCACCACGCCGTCCATCGACGACCACACGTCGACGTTGCTGGTGAACTTCGCCAGGTCACCGGCACCGGAGCCGTCGATGTTGAGGTCCTGGTCGCCGAAAATGTCGATGGCAACCGACTTTTCGTCATCCCGCTGCAACAGGTTCAGACCGATGAACAGCTTGCCGTGGTGCACGCCGATCTCGGCGACGGCGCCACCGACGGACCTGGCCCGCTGGGCCTCATCCAGGGCACCGGCGACCAGGAGCACCTCCGGCTCCATGAATCCCGTGACGAACTTGTGGCCGACGCTGCGGTACCGCGCGAATGAAGATTTCATCGATGGTGAGCTTACTTGCCCAGCAACCGATTCCGTAGCGCCTCGTCCTTGACGAGCACCATCTGCTCCAGGTCCTCCTGGAAGCGCTGCATCCGGGCACGCAAACCGGCATCGGCCGACCCCAGGATGCGTACCGCCAGCAGGCCCGCATTGCGCGCGCCACCGATCGACACCGTGGCCACCGGGACGCCGGCGGGCATCTGCACGATCGACAGCAACGAGTCCATGCCGTCGAGGCGGGCCAACGGCACCGGTACGCCGATCACCGGCAGCGGGGTGGCCGACGCGACCATCCCGGGCAGGTGCGCCGCGCCACCGGCGCCGGCGATGATCACCTCGACGCCCCGGTCCGCGGCGGTCTTGGCGTAGTCGAGCATGCGCTGCGGGGTGCGGTGCGCCGACACCACGCCGACCTCGAACGGCACCTCGAACTCGGCAAGCGCGGTGGCCGCATCCTCCATCACCGACCAGTCGCTGTCGCTGCCCATGATCAGGCCGACCCGCGGGCCGGCCTTATGGCCTGCGTGCTCACTCATGTGCACTCCATCCGTCCGTCCACTCGCCATGCGACAACCAATGCGCGGCCCGCGTGGCCCGCTCGCGTACCTCCGCCACGTACGCCTCGTCGTCGAGCGAGCCACCCGGCGCGCCGACGATGTTGACGTGGCCGATCTTGCGGCCGGGCCGCTCCCCCTTGCCGTACAGGTGCACCCGGGCCTCAGGCAGCCGGCCGAACAGGTGATGCAACCGCTCGTCCATGCTCATCTGCGGCTGGGTCGGCGCGCCCAGCACGTTGGCCATCACCGTCACCGGCGCCAGCGGCGTGGTCGAGCCCAGCGGATAGTCCAGCACCGCCCGCAGATGCTGCTCGAACTGGCTGGTCGTCGCGCCGTCCATGGTCCAGTGCCCGGAGTTGTGCGGCCGCATGGCCAGCTCGTTCACCAGGAGCGCACCGTCGACCGTCTCGAAGAGCTCGACCGCAAGCACTCCGACGACACCGAGTTCGTCCGCGATCCGCAGGGCCAGCTGTTCGGCCGACGTGGCGACCTCCGGGTCCAGCTGCGGTGCCGGCGCGATCACCTCGACGCAGATGCCGTCCTCCTGCACGGTGTGCACCACCGGCCACGCCGCGCCCTGCCCGAACGGCGAACGCGCCACCAGCGCGGCCAGCTCGCGGCGCATGGCGACCTTCTCCTCGACCAGCACGGCGACCCCGCCCGCCAGATAGCCCTCGGCGGCGGCGCGGGCCTGTGCGACGTCATCGGTCAAGGTGACGCCCTTGCCGTCATAGCCGCCGCGGCTTGCCTTCACGACGAGGCCGACGCCGGCCCCAGAGCCGATTTCGCCGGCGAGCTCGTCGATGGCATCGAGATCGGTGACCGTCGCCACCTCCCGGTAGCGCGGCACCGGCGCGCCGATTTCGGCCAGTCGCCGGCGCATCACCAATTTGTCCTGCGCGTGCACCAGTGCCGATGGCGGCGGGGCCACATTGACCCCGTCCGCGACGAGGGTCTGCAGCAGTTCCGTGGGCACGTGCTCATGGTCGAACGTCAGCACCGTCGCTCCGGCCGCCACCCGGCGCAGCGCATCGAGGTCGGTGTGCGAACCCAGCACCACCGCCGGGCTCACCTGGGCTGCGGGCTCGTCGGCCGCGACAGCCAGCACCCGCAGGGTCTGGCCGAGCGCGATGGCCGCCTGGTGGGTCATGCGGGCCAACTGGCCGCCACCGATCATTGCCACGACGGGGGGTTGCGTCACGGCGCCTAGTTTGTCACGCACCGAAGGTGTCCCCCGAATCTGCCTACGCCGGCTAGCTACCAGCCACTACCTGCACGGGTACGCGAAATGCACCGACTATCCGTAAACTTGCCGTTTATGTCGTTCACCGAGGCCACCATCGCCCGGCTACCGCGAGTGATTCGGCCGTTTGCCGAACGGCATCACGAGCTCATCAAGTTCGCCATTGTCGGCGCCACGACGTTCGTCATCGACTCGGGGATCTTCTACACGCTCAAGCTCACCGTGCTCGAGCCCAAGCCGGTGACGGCCAAGATCATCTCCGGCATCGTCGCGGTGATCGCGTCGTACGTGCTGAACCGCGAATGGAGTTTCCAGAACCGCGGCGGCCGCGAACGCCATCACGAGGCCCTGCTGTTCTTCGCGGTCAGTGGTGTGGGCGTGCTGCTGAGCATGGCGCCGCTGTGGGTGTCCAGCTACGTGCTGCAGCTGCGGGTGCCCAACGTGTCGCTGACCGTCGAGAACATCGCGGACTTCGTGTCGGCGTATGTCATCGGCAACTTGCTGCAGATGGCGTTCCGGTTCTGGGCGTTCCGCCGCTGGGTGTTCCCCGACGAGATGGCGCAGCACGCGCCCGACATGACGCTCGAGGCGACCATGACCATCGGCGGTTTCGCCGAGGCTTACGACGAGCTCACGGACGACCCTCAGCTGGACGACTCCTCCGACCCCAGGGTGTCGAAGACTTCGTGATACAGCAGCGAGTGGACCTGTTCCACGCGCGGAATGTCATGGAATTCCAGCGGATCCTGGGATGCCGACTCGATGATCAGGGTGCCGGTGCGCAGTATCCGGTCGAGGATCTGGTGCCGGAACTCCACACTGTTGATGCGGGCCAACGGAATATCGATGCCCGACCGCGTCAGCACCCCGCGCCGGAACATCACCCGGCGGTCGGTGATCACGAAATGCGTTGAGCGCCAATTCAAGAACGGCCACACGGTGAGCCACCCGACCACCACCAGCCAGATCACCCCGAGCACCGCGAAGATGATGTTCTTGGCGTTCGCGTCCCAATTGGTGTGATTGACCACCGCCGCGACGAAGGCGGCCAGCGCCGTCCCGGCCAGCAGCACCAGCACCGGCCCGATCAGTCGTTTCCAGTGCGGGTGCCGATGCAGCACAACATGTTCGTCGGCGGCCAGCACGTTGTCCGGGTAACCCATACCCAGACTCTAAGCGGTGCTCAGCTTGTGGCGGGACGCAAATGCACGACGTCACCGGCCGAGACCGCGACGACGCCGTCGGCCGAATCGATCAGCAGTGCACCGCCCGCGTCGATATCGGTCGCCTGCCCGACCACCTCGCGCCCACCGGGCAACTCGGCCCGCACCGACCGCCCCAGGGTGGAGCTGTGCTTGCGGTAGACGGCCAGCAACTCGACGTTTCCGCCTGCTCGCCACTCGGCGATCCTGGCGTGCAGACGGTTCAACAGCACCGCTGCCAGCCGCTGCCGATCCGGTTGTGCCACACCGACGCTCAGCAGAGAGACGGCCGCCGGGTCGGGCAATTCGTCAGCCGCCAGCGACACGTTCAGCCCGATACCGACGACGATGACGGGCGACGCGCCGGAGCCCGCGACCTCCGAGAGGATGCCGGCCAGTTTGCCGGTGCCCACCTGAACGTCGTTGGGCCATTTGAGCACGGCATGCACGCCGGTCACCTCGGCGACCGCCTCGACGACGGCCAGCCCCGCCGCCAGCGACAGCAAGCCCCAGGTTCCGCTCGGCACATCGGTGGTGTCCACGCCGACCGACACCAGAATCTGCGACCGCGGCACCGCCGACCAGCTGCGGCCCTGCCGTCCCCGGCCCTCGGTCTGGTCCTCGGTGAACAGCGCCACGCCCGCGACGTTCTCGCCGGAGTGCGCCCGCGCCACCAGGTCGGCGTTGGTGGAACCGGTTTCGGCCACCACCTCGACCCGCCAGCTGCCGCCGGCTTCTGCCTGGATCGCCGCGGCGTCCAGCGGCAGCAGGTCAGCAGTCATTGGTTACCTTCTTCCCGGCGAACCGATCCGCCATCCAGTCGAGCATCTCCTGCGCCGCGGGCGGGTTGTGTCCACCCTTGGGGTCGAACTCTGTCGTCACGGTGCCACCGAGCGAGCAAGCCCGCCCGATCGCCGCCCTGGTCCACACGGCGTCGATGAACGGGTCCTGACCGCCGTACCAGACGTACAACGGCGCAGACAGCCGCCGTTGCGGAATAGCCCACGCCTGCAATAGATTCTGCAGCCGGTCGGCGGCGCCGGGCGAGGCCGGAAGGAAGTCGCGCGGGCCGAGTTGCCCGGCAGCGACGGCACGCTTGTAGGCCCCGCCGGCACTGCAGTCGGTCAGCACATTCCAGTAACGGGCGGCACCACCGTGCCGGTAGTCGTCGCGGTTCAGGTCGCTGTGCAACCGGGCCAGCGATTCGATCAGCGCCTGCAGCACCGGCCGCTGCTCACTGGTCAACGTGCCCGTCCGCGATTTGGCGACCAGGCCGCTGACATCGGCGGCGGGCGACACGGCGACGGCGCCGACCAACTTGAGCTCGGGGGCGTAGGGCTCGGCCTGTTCGTTGGCCGCCCATGCCGCGGCGCCACCCTGGGAGTCGCCGAACGCCGCCCACGTCGTCGAGAGGTCGCTGAACACATGCCGCGCCGCGCGGACCGCGTCGATCAGGTTGAGGCCGGCGGTGCGGGCGTCGGAGTACGGGTGAATGCCCTTGACGCCCAACCCCTGGTAGTCGGGCAACGCGACGGCATACCCGAGATTGGTCACGACTTTCGCGATGGGCAACAGGTTCATCAGAGTCGGTGACAGCGACGGTCCGCAGTTGTTGTCGATACCGAGGGTGCCGTGGCCGAGGCCGACCACCGGCCAGCCGCCCTTGGGTGCCTGCCCCAGCGGGGTCAGCACCGACCCGGAGACGACGGTCTGCGCTCCGGTGTCACCCGAAGTGGAGTGGTACACCACGCGGGCGGCGCGAATCCCTTGGCCGTCGAAGGTGCTGGTCACCCCCGGCATGGTGGTCGCCGACAGCAGGGTGCCCGGGCCCGAGCCGGTGAGGTCGGCAGCACCGATGGGCTCGGGAGCACCTGACAGCGGGATGAACATGTCCAGGACCTTCGAGGTCCCGATGAGCGCCAGCGGTCGCAGGTATCTCGCGGCAGTGACGCCACTGAGGACCAGGACGGCCACCACTATCCACGGCAGGGCTTTACGCATCAAAGGGCATTATTCACCGACGGTCGCCCGCGCGGTTCAGTAGGCGCCAGAACCGCCGATGATGGTGCGGAAGGTCTTGGCCGCGATCAGCAGATCGTTGGTGATGGACCAGTTCTCGACGTACGACAGGTCGAGCCGCACCGAGTCCTCCCACGACAGGTCGGCCCGGCCGCTCACCTGCCAGAGCCCGGTGATCCCGGGCAGCACCAGCAGCCGACGGCGAACCTGCTCGTTGTACGTGTCGAACTCGCGGCGCAGCGGCGGCCGTGGGCCGACCACACTCATGTCGCGACGCAGCACGTTGAAGAACTGCGGCAGTTCATCGATGCTGTAGCGCCGCAGGTACTTTCCGACCAGCGTGACGCGTGGGTCCTCGTGGATTTTGAACAGCACGCCGCTGCCGCTCTCGTTGAGGTCCAGGCTGATCAGCTCGTCGACCATGCGGTCCGCGCCCTGCACCATGGTGCGGAACTTCGTCATCTGGAAAGGCTTGCCGTCCAGGCCGATCCGCTCGGAACGGTAGAACACCGGACCACGGCTGGTGAGCTTGATGGCGATGGCCGACAGCACCATCACCGGCGCCGTCACCGTGAGCGCGAACAGCGCGACGAAGACATCGAAGGCACGCTTCTGCAGCTTCTTGGTCCCGCTGTACTGCGGACGCTCGACGTGGATCAGCGGCAGGCCGGCCACCGGACGCATGGTGAGCCGGGGGCCGGCGACGTCCATGACGCTCGGGGACACGACCATGTCGATACCCAGCTTGTCGAGCTCCCAGGACAGCTCGCGCACGCCTTCGGGGCCGAGATGATCGGTCGTGGTCAGCGCCACGGCGTCGAAGGAGGCGGTGGCGATGGCATCGGAGACCTGGGACTCGTTGCCGAGCACCGGCAGCTCGCCGACCCCGGCCACGTCGAAGGTGCCACCTTCGTTGCGGCCGGTGAGGCAGACGCCGGCGACGGAGTAGCCGTACCACCATTCGCGGTGCAGGGACTGCACCAGATTCCGCACGGCACGCGGGTCGCCGACCGCCAGCACCTTGGCGACGCACTTGTTGCGTCGACGCAGCCGGGCGAGCACCCGGCGGCAGATGGTCCGGGCGACGACGAGGCCGACGAGTCCGAGTGGCAGCGCGACGGCCAGGTAGCCGCGGGCGTAGTCAGGGCGGAAGATCATCAGTGCGACGGCGATGATGCCGACGGTGGCCAGCGTTGCGGAGAACACCCGCCGGTACTCCTCCACGCCGGCGCCGACGATGCGCGGCGACCGGGTGCGGTACGCGGCCAGCATCGCCAGCCAGATGACGGCGACGAACAGCGACAGCACCGAGTAGTACGAGAAGACGTGGAGGTACGTCGAAGTGAATTCCAGGGACGCATCCGGTGTCCCGAGTTTGACGAACTGGGCACTTGCCAGGGCCAACACGACCACGAGCAGATCGAATGCGATCAGGCACCAGCGGTAGCGCGTCTGCCAGGCCCGGTCAGCTAAAGGCGCGACCGCGCGTACGGGAGGCGCGGGGGAAGCCTCTGGAACGAAGAGCTCTTCTGCCACCGACACTGCCGCTTACCCCTCCCGATTTGCTGGCTTTTTGAGATAGTCCCCGCTCAGCGGACTGCGACTACTATCTCATCGTTTGCTCGAAAATACCACCGATCGGAAAAATAGGCAGCTCAAGCGCAGTGGCCCTGGAGGGCGGCCTTTGCAAACCCGGCAAACTGATAGAAGAACGTCAGTTCCCACCCGATCGGCGAGAAGTCATAGTCTCGGGGCAGGGCCACGGCAACCACCGAACCAGGGCTGGTGGAATAGCACTGGCGGAAGACCAACCGCGCGCGCGGCAGGTGATACCGCCAGCTGACCACGATGATCCGGTGCCAGGCGCGGCCTTCGGAGAGCCGGCGCATCATCATGGCCTCGCCGCGGGTCGTCAGGAGCTCCGGCTTCCGGCAGATCACCTCGATGTCCGGCGCCGGCGCGCAGGCGCTCTTCATCTGCGGATCGCCGGGCACGTACGGATCGGACAGCACGACGGTGCGCGCCCAGCCCTGCCGGGCCAGGTTCAGCGCGTACTGTTCGCGGCCGTCATGTTCGCCGGCCAGGACGATGATCGCGTCGGCCCGCTGCAGTGGATCGGATTTGGCGTTGGCGAACAACGCCACGCCGGCCAGCCCGACATCGACGAGCACCACGATCGTGACCACAGCGATGACACGACGAATGACTCGGCCGAGTTCAGCGCGCGGCATATTCCGCCAGTTGTCCGCGACACATCTCGCGGTACTGCTGCCACATGCGGCGACCCAACTCGCGCTGGCCGGTGGCGCTGTAATGCCGATCATCCGGGCTGTTGTACGAATCGCGCGGTCCCGGCACGAACGTGCTCAGCGGCCAGCGGTTCGGGGTGTCGGCGTGCACGGCGTCGATGGCCGCGTAGGGCTTGCCGCTGCGCTCCATCTCCTCGGGCACCATCTGCCCGAGGACGAACGGCAGGCCGGCGCCGTACCGCGCGCGCATGTCCGCGATCAGCGAGTCGAGCTTGGCCTGGTATTGCGCGCCGGAGATCAGCGGCACGTCGGTCTCCCCCTGGTGCCACAGGACGGTGGCGATCTCACTACCCGGAAAACGTGCCAGCGCCGCATCGATGGCCGCCACGGCCCGGCGGTACAGGTTCACCCGGGTCTTGCGGTCGGCCGGATCCCAGGTGTGCCCGTTCTTCGGGGTGAAGGAGGTGTCGCCCCGGGCGCCGGGAATCAGCAGCACCGGGCGCCCGGTCGCCTCGGCGAGTTGCTTGGCGAAAGTCGGGCCGAAACCGACGTATTTGCACGGTATTTCGTGCAGCAGTGGCTGCGTCGCCAGCACCGCCGAGCCTTTGGACGGCCCGCACATCGCCCACTGGTGCACCAGCGGATGTGGCCGGTCCAAACCGTCGGGCTCGACGGGCAGCCCCATGCCGAATGCGTTGGACTGTCCGAGGATGGGCAGGATCAGGTACGGCCGCTCCGGGGCCTCGACGGGTGTGCCGCGGGGCGCGATGAGGCGCTTCACGATGCACTTCGCCTCGATCAGCAACTGCTGATGAATCGGGCTGTCGCCGTCGGGATTACGTGGTCCCCTGCGCAGGACAGTCATTGACCGCCTCGCCTCCCCTGAATCGTTCTGCCAGCCACCGCAATTGACCCGGACCGTCGATATCGGCGTGCCCACCGTCCGGCTGGAAATTCCAGACCACCGTACCGCCCAGCGAACACGCGCGCGCGATGGCGGCCTTGGTCCACTCCGGGTCCAGGAAGGTGTCCTTGCCGCCGTAGACCACCGACATGGGGGCCGACAACGGCTGCTGCGGCAGTGCCCAGGCCTGCAGGTAGCGACGCAACCGGTCGGCTGCCGCCGCATCCACCGGCGCGAGGTCGCCGGGCCCGATCGCATCGATGGCGGTGGCGCGGTAGGCGACGTCAGGCCCCGAGCACGCCGACAGCACCTTCCAATACCTGGCCGCCGCGCCCCGGCGGTAGTCGTCGCGGTTCAGATCCGGATGCAGCCGGGCCAGCGATTCGATGATGGCCTGGAATGCCGCTTCCTGGTCCTTGGTCATGGTCCCGGCTTTGCCCTGATCGAAGATGCCGGCCTTGTCGACGATGCCCGCCACATCAGCCGACGGCACGCTGGCCGCCGCGCCGATCAGGTCGAGTTCGGGAGCATATGTCCTGGCCTGTTCATCGGCGGCCCACGCCGCGCCGCCGCCTTGCGAGCCGCCGAACACGGCCCAGCGGTTCGAGATGTCGCGGAAGGTGTGGCGCAGGGCCCGCACGGAGTCGATGACGTTGCGGCCCGCGGTGCGGCTGTCGGTGTAGGGGTGGACGCCGGGGGCACCCAGTCCCTGGTAGTCGGCGAGCGCGACCGCGAAGCCGAGGTGGACGAAGCCCTGTACCAGCGCGACGTTGCCCAGGAGATTCACCGACAGCGACGGCGCGCAAGGCTGGTCGATGCCGGTGGTGCCGTGGGCCAGCGCGATCACCGGCCACCCACCGTCGGGCGCCTGGCCCATGGGAGTGAACACCGATCCCGACACGACCGTCGGTGCGTCGGTGTCACCGGAGGTGGATCGGTAGACCACCCGGGCGGCCTGCAGATCCTTGCCCTCCACCGAGTTGGTCAGGGCGGGCATGGTCATCGCGCTGATCAGGCTGCCCGGGCCGGAGGCCGTGAGGTCTGCGGTCCTGATCGGCACCGGGTCGCCGATCCCACCGTGCCGCAGTTTGTCCAGCGCCCAGCTACCGACCTGCCACATCACCGGCAGCGACGCCGCAATCAGGAGCAGTGCGGCAACCGCGGCACCCCACTGGATCGCACGGCGCATTCAGGACCACCTGGTGCGGTACCGCTTGGCGAACTTCATGACGGGATCTTCCACTGCGTAGTACGTGACGGCCGACACCACCAGTGTCACCGCCAGGACCAGCGCCACGTTGCGCAGCATGCCGGGCAGGTTGTCACCGGCCATCAGGCCCCAGCGGCCGAGCAGCAGCATGAGCGGGAAGTGCCAGAGGTAGGCCGACAGCGAGACCTTGCCGACGAACCGGAACGGCGCGGTGTCCAGCAGCTCGGCCAGCCCGGACCGCTCGCCGCGGAACAGCGGCGCCACGATCACCAGGATGCCCAGCGCGCACAGCAGCGCCAGGGCCGAGGTGGCGTACGGGTTGGCCAGGGCGATCAGACCGAGCATCACCACGCCCACCGGGAACATCGCCAGGAAGCTGTAGAGCCGTACGCGGCGGCTGAGCTTGTCGCGAATCATGTTGTGCTCCATGGCCACGACCAGGACCGCGGCGGCCATGCCGAACGCGAACGTGTCCGAGTTGGTCAGGAACGTCTTGGTGTAGACCGCGACCCAGTTGGCGCCCCAGTTGATCTGTGTCGGGTCGGTCAGGTGCAACGCCGAGATCATCCAGGGCACGAAGGCCCGGCCGATGAATCCGAGCGCGATCAGCAGCGCCGGTCCGAGCGAGACGATCAGCCACGGCCGCATCTTGGCGCGCCGGCCGAGGGCGAACAACAGCATGCCCAGCAGCGGGATCGACAGGTAGAAGGCGTACTCCAGCGTCAGCGACCACGACGGGTTCAGACCCGTCTGGAAGTACTTCGGGATGTAGGACTGCGTCAGGGTCAGGTTGGCGATCAGCTGCCAGGGGTCGGTGATCATGCCGGTGCCGTCCTCGGTGCGGGTCGGCTGCAGCGACGCGTTCTGCACGTAGACGATCTGGAGCAGGTAATTGCAGAGCAGGAAGATCACCAGGTAGCCGGGCAGGATCCGGGCGATGCGGTGGACGGCGAAATTCGCGGTGCTCGGCAGCTCACGCTGCTCGATCAGGTTGCGCACGTAGGGCAGGAACAGCAGGAACCCACTGAGTGCGTAGAAGAAGATCAGCGACAACCCCACCAGGTTGGTCTTCCAGTGGGCGGCGGTGTGTGGCGAGTAGTGACCGGTGACGTGCATGACGGCGACGCCCAGGCACGACAGTCCGCGGGCGCCGTCCAGCCCGATGATGCGGGCCCGGGTGCGGACCGGTGCCGAGGTCGGCGCGTTCACTGTCCTGCTCCCTGCGTGGATACCGTGGATAGGAAAGACGGACAACTGTTCGGCGCGGGGACGCCGTCGAAGCGGTCCTTGATCCAGTCGTAGGACGAGGCCACATCGATGTCGGCGTGCCCCTTGGCCGGCTGGAACATGATGTCGATGACGTCACCCAGGCGGCACGCGGCGGCGAGCGCCTTGTTCGTCCAGTCCGGCGGCAGCAGCGTGTCCTGCCCTCCGTACATCACCAGCATCGGCGCGGACGTCGGCTCCTTGGGCAGGCTCCGCTTCGCCAGCAGTCCCTGCAGGGTCGCTTCCGCCTCCGGGCTCGCGGGCCGCAGATCGTCGGGCGTGATCTTGTCGATTGCCGCGGCCCGGGCTGCGGCATCTTCGCTGCGGCAGGAGCCGAGGACGCCCCAGTGCTCGGCGACCGCACCGCGGCGATAGTCCTGCAGGTTCAGCGACGGGTTCTCGGCCGCGAGGGAGGCGAGAATAAGTTGCAGGATGGCGCCCTGCTCTTTCGACAGGCTGCCGGCCGCGGCTCCGGAGGCCAGTCCGGTGAGATCGGTGGCCGGCGACAAGCTGACGGCTCCGACGAGGTTCAGTCCGGTGCCGTAGTGGGCGGCGAGTTCGTTTGCGGCCCAGGCGGCTTGACCGCCCTGGGACACCCCGACGGCCAGCCAGCGGTCCGACGACTCCGGCACCAGCTTGTGCGCCGCGCGCGCGGCGTCGATGACGTTGTAGCCCACCGTCGTGGCGTCGGCGTACGGATGGCCCGCGGTGCCCGGGCCGAGCCCCTGGTAGTCCGGCAGGCTCACCAGGTAGCCGGCTTTGACCAGTGTGGTGATCGGCGGGGACAGTCCGGCCAGCGTCGACGAACCGGACGGCCCGCACTCGCTCTGCAGGCCGGACGTCGCGTGGCCGAAGACGACAACCGGCCACCCACCCGGCGGCGCCGTGCCGTTCGGCACGAACACCGAACCCGACACCTCGGTGTGCTCACCGGTGATCCCGGAGGTCGACGTGTACTCGATGCGGGCCGCGAGCGACACCACCGATTTCAGCCGCAGATCCAGCGTGGGGAACGTGGACGCCGACACCAGCGCGCCGGGCACCTGGCCGGCACCCGTGGTGTCGGGTTTGAGGTCGATTCCCGGGACCGTGCCGGGCGCAGCTTTTTTCGGTGCGGAAGCGCTCTGGCAGGCCGGCGCGGTCAGGCACACCGCGACGAGTAGGCCGGCCGATACCGCGCGCCGCAGCCGCCGCGAACTCATCCCGGTGTCCCGGCACTCGCGTCACCGACCACCCGCTCGAGGTGCCCGCGACTCTGCACCCGGTCGAGGATGAGCGCCCGCGCGATCACCGCGATGACGCACAGCGCGAAACCCAGCACCGCCCCGGTCATCACGAAGGACGACAACCCGCCGACCCGCTGCGCCGGACTGGCGTCGTCGATGACGACGAGCGTCGCGCTGGTACCCGCGACCAGGGCCAGCCGGTTGCCCACCGCGACCAGGTCGGTGGCGACCTCGTGCGCGATCTGGTTGGTCTGGTCGGCGTCACCGCCGGTGACCGTGATGTTCAACATCGCGGTCGCACTGGGCAGGATGACGATCCGGGCGGCGAGTTCCTTGTCGGAATCGATCAGGCCCAGCTTCTGGATGACCGGCGCGGTGATCTGTGAGCTGGTGGCCAACTGCCGGTAGGTCTCCATCAAGCCGAGCATGTTGGCGTCGCCGTAATAGGCGTCCAGCGGCGACGCGCTGCCCTCGGTCCTGACAAACACCGACGCGGTCGACTGGTACTCGGGCTTCGCGTCGTCCCAGCCCACCCAGCCCACCAGCGCGCTGACGATGGTGGTGACGAGCACCAGCACCCAGCTGTTCTTCACGAACAGGAAGTAGTCCCGCACCCGCGGCACACCGGTCGGGGTGATCACGTCGCGCCCACGCAGACGTCGGAGACGCGCTCACCGTCGAACCGCGCCTGCAGCCAGGCCAGCGCGTTCTGCATCGTCTGGTCGTTGATCTGGCCGGTGTCCCCCACGCCGCGCATCATCACGATCTGTTGGCCGCGGGCGCAGGCGGCCCCGGCGGCCGCCAGTACGCCGGCCGGCGGATTCACCGTGTCGGCCGTGCCGAACGCCACCAGCACCGGCGGATCATTCGGCCCCGCCGCCGGGCTGGGCAATGCGACAGCCCCGAGGCGGCGCTTCAGGTCCGCCGCGGCGGCTGCGTCCTTGGCCTGGAAATCGTTGGGAGTCAACTGATTCAGTGCCAGTTGAGCGGCCGCGACATCGCGCGGGGCGCAGTCGACCAACAGGTCCCACTGGTCCTTGAGCTTCGCCGAACGGTGCGCGTCGAGGTCGAAGTCGGGCTGCATGGTCTGCAGGCTCTGCAGCATCCGAATCTGCAGCCGGTACTGGTCGGCGGTCGCCAGCGCGGCCGTGCGGTCCGGGTCGGCGAGCGGCGCCAGATCGGCGATCGGGTTGACCGCCACCGCGCCGACCATGTTCATGCCGGCGCCGTACGCCCCATTGCGTTCTGCCGCGGCCCACGCGGCCAGGCCGCCTTCACCGGCCCCCAGCGCGCCCCAGGTGGTGCTGGTGGACGGTACGGCGCGATGGATCGCGCGCGCGGCATCGATGATGCTGTTCCCCAGGCTGGCGGTATCCAGGATGGAGTGCTGCCGGGTAGCCGAACCCGGGTCGATGCCCAGCCCCTGGTAGTCCGACAGGGCGATGGCGAAGCCGCGCCGCAGATAGACCGCCATACCTGTGGAATAGCCCCAGAACTGCGGGGCGAGGGTCGGCGCGCACTTGGGCAGCAGCCCGGTGGTGTCGTGCCCGAAGGAGATGATCGGCCAGCCACCCTTCGGCGCCGGGCCCGGGGGCACCGCGATCAGTGCACTGACCTGGATCGGCCGGCCGTCCACGCCGCTGGTCGAGCGGTAGACGATGCGCGCCGCGGTAGCACCTGCCTCGTCGAAGCTCCGGTCACCCTTGACGGGCTTCAACTCGACCAGGGAACCCGGGCCGTCATCGGTGAGATCGGGCGCGGGGAGCGCCTCGGCACCCGGGAACATCGGGGTGAGGTCCCGGGTGGGACGGACGTCGTCACCCGGACGCGGCGGCACCGGAGCCGACTGGCCGCACGCAGCGACGGTGACCAGCACCGCAGCCAGTGCCAGTATCGTGCGCCGCAACTCAACCTGACGCATCACGGCTTCTGATGCGCCGCCGTTGTGGCCTCGGACGGGTCTTCGGCCTGGGGCGCCGACTCAGGCGCCGCCTTGCCTGCCGACCTCTTGCCGCCGCCGGCCTTTGTCCCCGCGGACTTGGCGCCGTCGGACCCGCCGATGTGGATCTTGAACTCGCCCGGTTCATCGGTGGCGACCGAGCCGATCAGCACCGCGTTGGCAGACTTCAGGGTCTGCACAGCGCGCGTGAGGGCGCTGCTGGTGGTGTGGCGGATGCGGCCGACCAACAACGCACCGTCCGAAAGCGCGGCCGCGACGGCACCGTCGTTGTACTTGGCCAGGGGCGGCGTATCCACGACGACGTAGTCGAACTGGCCGGACAGTTCGGCGAACAGGCTCTCGGTGTGGTCGCCCGCCCACAGCTCGCCCGGACGCGTGGTGGCCGGACCTGCGGGCAACACCGCGATCCGATGCTGACCGACGGAAACCTCGGAAATCAAACTTTCGGCGAGGGTGTTCTCGCCGACCAGCACGGTGCTCAGGCCGCGATCGGCCGCCCCCTGGCGGGCCGCCGGCGTCAGGTCCAAGCGCTGCGCCACCGCCGGGTTGCGCAGGTCACCGTCCACGAGCACGACGCGCTTGCCGGTCTCGGCGAGGACGGCGGCCAGATCGACGGCAACCGTCGTGCGGCCGTCGGACGGCGACGGGCTGGCCACGGCGATCACCCGAGCGGGCTCATCACGGTTTGCCGGCACGGTGAACCGCAAATTGTTCCGAAGCTCACGCAAAGCCTCCGCGTAGGCACTCTCGGCGGCCAGGTCGACAACCGGAGCCTTGCTCCGCGCGGAGTCCGAGGGCAACGCACCCATGAGCAGCGAACCGCTGGCGTCGGCCACCCGTTCCCGGCCGCGCACGCGACGGTCGATGATGCCGAGCACGAGCGCCACCAGCAGACCGAGGACGGTGCCACCGGCGATGCCCATGCCGACCCGGGTGATCATCGAGTACCCGAGGGGCTTGGTCGGATAGCCGGCCTCGTCCACCACGATGGCACCGGCAGCGGGGCTGCCGCCCCGGCGGGACGTCTCGAGTTCACCGACGAGTCCGGCGAGCTGATCGGCAACCGCACTGGCGTAGGTCTGGGCCTGGCCGGGGTCCTTGTCCGTCACCGAGACCTGCAGCAACACGGTCTTCGGCAGCGGGACGGCGGTGACCCTGGCGCGCAGTTCGCCCGCTGAGATGTTCGCCTTCAACTGATCCACCGCGCGGGCGGCGACCTGCTCGCTCATGGCGAGGGTGGCGTAGGAGTTCACGCGGTCCTGCGAGAACAGGTTGTTCTGGTAGGCCTCGGTGACCGATGTGCCGTTCTGGGTCGCGACGAACAACGTCGCGCTGGACTGGTACTCGCGATCACCGAATTCCCACCACGACCAGCCTGCGACACCTCCGACAACCGCCAGCGCCACGATTGCCCACCAGTACCGGCCGAATATCCGCAGGTACTCTTTGATCTCCAAGGTCGTGCCCCTTATTTCAGCAATGCGACGGCTCACAGATTAACGGCTGGGAACCGGACCGACCATTCAGACGCGCCACGGGTCCGGGCAACCTGCTTGAGCTTAGCTGGTCGAGCTGAGAACATAGTCGGCATGAACGCCCGTTTGGGTCAACTCGGCAATCTTAAATCATCGGCCGGGATTCTGGCCGTGATCGTGGGCTTGGTCTGGTTGGCGACGTCTTTCGGCCAGGCCGCCCTGTTGGGCATTGTCGCTATTGCCGCACTGGTTGCGGGCATCTATATCGGATTACGGCATCCGCTGTGGTTCTTGTACGGATTGGCGGTCGTCACCGGCGCACTGCCATTCGGATATTTCCCGGGCGTTCACGTCCCCTTATATCTGCCGTTCGCATTCGGTGCGGTGGTTGCGTTGTTCGTGCATCCGCGACTGGCACGCCCGATTCACCCATTGGAATGGTCGATTATCGCGCTGGTGGTCACCTCCATCGCGTCGGTCGCGGTAACCGGAGTGGGCATGGGCGACGTCATCCAGATCGTCCGGTGGTCCGTCGTCACCCTGGTCGCGATCGCCCTGAGCAGCTTGTCGGGTGAACATCTGGAGAAGTTCGGCCGCATATTCGTCTACGCGACGCTGGCCAATGCCATATTCGGCTTGTACATCGTGGCGTTCGACCCGAACCAGACGTCCTTCAAATATCTGCGGGTCTTCGGTTATGCGGCGGAATACACCGCCACGCGCTTCGCATTCGCCGAGGGCGGTGCCGAAAGATCCATGCGGCTCGGCGGCACTTCGGTGGACCCCAACGCCGAAGGCATTGCGCTGGTGGTGTCCATCGCCGTCGGTTTGGTCGTGCTGGCGGGCTGGCAACGCATCGTCGTGACCGGCATCTTCCTCGTCGCGCTGCTGCTCACCCTGAGCCGGGCCGGCATGTTCAGCATTGTCGCCGGTGCACTGCTGGTGCTGGCCTTCCACAACATGCGGTCGAGGGACCGCGGTTTGGCCATCGCCGCGATGGTGGCCGCCGTCGGAGCCGCGGCGGCGATACCGGAAGTGCGGACCAGATTCGCGCACTCGTTCAGCAGTGACGACGTCGGTTCCACTTCCCGAATTGATGCCATCCGGGAATTCCCCGACACCATGGCCGGATACTGGCTCTTCGGAAAAGGGTGGAACCGACTCGAATTCCGGGACGGAAACTACGCGTTCGTGCTGAACCATGTGTCGAACGCACCATTGCTGACGATTTACCGTGGCGGCATTTTCCCCGGTCTGGCGTTCTTTGCGATCATGCTGATCGGTTGCATCATGAGCTACCGGGCGATTCGCTCCAATTCATTCGCCTGGGCCGGGTATGGCGGTATCTACATCGGATTCTGTGTGGTTGCCCTCCAACTCGACCACCCGGTGGTCGGCATCCCGCCTGCCACCCTCAAATTCTCCATTTTGCTGGCATTCCTCATTCATATAGACCGACGACGCCGCGATCAGGTGACACTGCGACACGCCCAAGCAGATTCACAGCAAACGCCCTTGGCTACTGCACACTGAGTGCGCGTTTGCGCACCGCAGCGCACTTGATCGGCGAAGGGCGGTGGCGTGATGCCCGGCAAGCGTCGGATGCGATCTGCGCGCCGCTTCTCCAGCGTGGCGTCGGCGATCGCCGGCAGCATGGTCTGTGCCTTCATCGCCCTCACCGGCATTCCCGGGGACGCCCCGAAACGGTTGGGTGTGGCCGAGCGCGCCAATGTCGTCACGCTGCCGACCACCATCGGTTTCGCCGACTCCGACATCTACGGCATGTCGCCGGACGACGTGAACCGGACCTTGGCGTTGATGGCCAACAACCGGGTGAACACCATCCGGTTGATGATCCCGTGGGCCGGGGTCGAGCCGATCCTCGGCCAGCTCGACTGGAGCCTGGTCGACAAGACGGTGAATGCCGCCGCCGCCATGAACATGTCGATCATCGCGTTCGTCAACGCCACCCCGCCCTGGGCCATGTCGCAAGGCGGCCTACCGCTGAGCAGCCGGCCTTCCAACCCGGACTTTTACGGTGCGTTCATGGCGAAGGTGGCCACCCGCTACAAAGGCAAGATCTCCGCATACGAGATCTGGAATGAACCGAACGCGGTGTTCTTCTACAGCCCCGCACCGGATCCCGCCGGTTACACCGATCTGCTGAAGGCGGCCTACCCGCGCATCAAGGGCGTCGACCCGGACGCGACGGTGATCGGCGGGGTCGTCGGCGCCGTGGTGGACTTCGGCTCGTGGTCGATCAACCCGGTGCGGTTCATCGCCGGCATGTACGCCGCGGGCGCCAAGGGGAACTTCGACGCGCTGTCGTTCCACCCGTACAACTACAACCTGAAGTTCTCCGACGGCATGCTGATCGCGAATTCGCCTGTCCTGCAACTGCTTCAGATGCGGCAGGTGATGATCGACAATGGCGACGAGGAGAAGCGCATCTGGGCTACCGAGTATGGCGAGCCCACCTCGGTGGTCAACGAAACCACCCAGGCCGCATACCTGCGGGACATCTACACCAAGTGGCAGGAGATGCCGTACACCGGCCCGCTGATGGTCTACACCACGCGCGACCGGCAGACCGGAAGCAACCAGGCGGACGCCACCGTCGGGCTCTACCGCAGCGACTGGACCCCGAAGCCCGCGGCGGCCGACCTGGCGGCGACCATCGCCGCCGGGGTGCCGAAATCACCGGAATTCCAGCGCTTCTCCCAGATCACCGATCCCGCACACGGTTCGGTCCTGAGCCCGGTGTTCAGGGCCACCAAGACGGTATGGGCGCAGGTGCGCACGATCAACACCATCTACGAGATGCCGAGCGGCTATGTGTCATCGCCGCGTCCGGTGGCCGACATCGCGATGCAGCGCAATTCCGTGCCCGCGAGCGTATTCGCCAATGGCTACCAAGACTTTTCCGGCGGTCAGCAGTTCCGGGTGTGGTGGTCGCCCGAGACCGGTGCCCACTGGGCCTCGAGCGCCTTCGCGCAGGCGTGGAAACCGCAACTGGGGCTGGCCACCAGCGACGAGCACTACGTCAACGGCAGCAACCGCGTCGATTTCCAGCACGGTTACATGGTCTGGGCGCCGTGGGTCGGCGTGAAGGTCTACTACACCTGACTCTCGCCGCGCAGCAGGTCGGCCACCGCCCGGTGCGGCAACCGGTCCTGCCACCGCTGACGGTTGATCTCGTACAGCTGATTCCCGAGGTCGACCGCGGCCGCCACATCGGTGAGCAGGCGGCGGCACTCGGCGATGAACGCGGCGTCGTCATCCAGCGGGCGCAATCCGAAGATCGCCCCGAGGGATCCGATGGCGGCGGTGGTCGCCACCGCGGGCAGCCCGATCCGGATGGTGTCGAGCAGTTTGACCCGGACTCCCCCGCCGGTGCTGATGGGAGCGACCAGGGCCCGGCAGGTGCCGAGGAACGCTCCGAGGTCGTCGACGAATCCCAGGTCCCGGACCCCGTCGGGGTACGCCGGGTCAGCCGCACCGGGCTTCTTGGCCCCAATGATGCAGAGTTCGGCACCGGCGATCCCGGCCGTGATCCGCGGCCACAGTTCGAGGGCGCGCAGGAACCCCTCCTGGTTGGGCGGCCAGTCGCGGGTGCCCATGAACACCAGCCGCGGCGGTGAGGCCGCGACGTCGACCTGCGTGCCGGGCGGCATGGTGATGTCCATGAACCGGGCATCGCGGACCCCGTTGGCGCGGTAGTACTCGGCTTCCTCGGCGTCGTAGGTACTGACGCCATCGGCGGCCCGCGCGACGCGTAGCTCGTCGCGGATCAGCCGTGGTTCCTCCATGCGCCCGAGCGCTCCGCGCGAGGCGCGCCACACCAGCGACTCACTCACGTTGGTGTTGACGACGAGCCGCTTTTTTCCGAAATGCTTGCTGCGGAAGAAGGATTCGGCCATGTAGCTGTGTTCGGCGACGAACACGTCGGCGTCACTGCGGTCGATGGCACGCACCAGCTCATCGGTGTCGAACCGGACGTGCACCAGGCTGCGACGCCGCCGCGCCGAATCGATGAGCAGGCGGTGCGGGCGCACGGCCGGCTTGCGCACCCGCTCCAGCGGTAGGCCACCGGGGATCAGGTCGGCGGTGACGGCGCCGGGCTCGGGCGACAGTGCGATGGCCGACACCTCGAAGGAGTCTGCGGCCAACTGCATGAGCATGCGGGCCAGCGCGACGTCGCCGGTGTGTTCCAGCACTGGGTCTTTCGACAGGATGAACGCGGTCTTCGGGGTGGTCATGATTCCTGGGGCTGGTCGGACGACTCGGTGTCGGACGTCGCGGGTTCGGCCGGCTTTACTTCACGCGGCCGGTACACCGCCCACGTGAACCCGGCCAGCATGATCGCGTCGGCGACGGTGGCGGCCATCGCGGCACCGACCGCGCCCAGCGGCGTCAACGTCGCGAGCGCCGCGACCATGCCGAGCTTCACCGGAACCAGTCCGACCGCGATGGTGAGCCGGAAGACGTCGCGGCGCTGGGTGTACAGGACCACCTGCAACACGAAGATGCAGATGCGCAGCGCGGCGAAGCCACCCATGATCATCATGGTCGTCGCCAGCTGGGCGGGCGCCCCGAAGGCGAACAGGCAGCCACCGATGATCAGCAGCAGTGAGCCGCCGAGCGCCGCCATGCGCAGGATGTTGCGCAGCGGTGGACCCGCGGACAGATCACCACCGCTCTCGCGCAGGGGCTCGTGGTAGGTCATGCCGAACGATTGCCCGGCAGCGGCGACCGCCGCCGCCACGACCCACGCCAGCTGGTAGTAGCCGGCGGCCTTGGTGTCCACCAGGGTGCCGAGCAGCAGCACGTCGCCGCCGAGATACAGGGTGGTGCCGAGCATTTCGCCGGTGAGCGCCGCGATCAACCGTGGCGGGCCGGGCTGTGCGGGCCGGTGGCCGATGGCCAGCTTGGCCCCGACCAGCAGTGCCAGCACATAGGGCGTGCAGTACAGCAGTGACGCGTGGATCAGCGTCGGGTGCGCCGACGTGTACAGGTACACCGCGCCGACGCCGGCACTGGTGAACTGCCGGGCGGTGTCGAGCCGATACACCTTGTCCGGGTGGCCATCTCGCGCAGACCGGCTCTTCACCACGTTCATGGCGATCTCGCCGCCGGCCACCATCAGGCCGAAGCCGATGACGTAGTTGACGTCGAACGTCGCCGCGCCGGCGGTGACCAGGCAGAGCGCGACGAGGTAGCGCATGGTGCGCTCGCGCAGGAAGTGCTCCTCGGATTCCCGGATGGCCCGCACCGCGAAGGCGTTGTCGACGGTGTTGCCGACGATGCCGTTGAGCACCGTTGCCATGGCGTACAGCCCGTACTCGGAGACGCCGAGGCGCTGGACGAGGATCAGCGTCCACAGGAGGCCGACCCCGCGACCGCCGTAGATCCAGATCAGGGAGATGAGCGTCTTCGCCACATTGCGAGTGGGCGCTTCGGGTGCAGTCAGGTCACACGCTCACAGCTGATCGGGACAACATGTCGGTCCACACCCGGCCGAATGCCTCGGCCGTGCGCGGCCCGGAGCAGGCCTCGCGGTACGCCTCGACGTGCCGGCCGAACTCGGCCAGCCGCTGGTCGTCGTCGACGAGGGAGACGATGGCCTTGGCCAACGAGGCCGCCACCTGGTCGGCGTTCTTGTCACCGATGCGGACCACGAGGGCGCCGGCGCGCTCGTCCAGTTCGGCCAATGCGCCGTAGTCGGTGCACACCACCGGCGTCCGGTACGCCATCGAGTGGGCCACCGAGCCGGACGCGGGGTAGGTCTCGGCGTAGAAATGCCGCTTGCCGTACGGAATCACCACGGCCCGCACCGAATCGAAGAACGCATCCTCGGCTGCCCCGTCGACCGGGCCGACGATCTCGACCCCTGGGCCGCCCGTCAGCGCCTCGGTCCCCCGGCCCGCCACCCGGATCACGACGTCGTCGGGCAGCGCCCGGCGAATCCGGGCGATCTGCTCGAAACCCTTGCCGCGATACACGTGTCCGAAGAATCCGACCGCCTTCGGCCGCTCGATCAGCGGACGCAGTTGCGGCCGCTCGGAGACGATGTGCGGCACGTAGGCGACGTTGGTGTCGGGATAGGTGGCTTTGATGGAGTCCGCGCCGACCTGGCTCAGCGCGACCATGGTCCGGTCGCCGTTGACGACGCCCTCGATCATCCTCGACACCGGACGCAACGGGTAGTGCAACCCGTGCATCACCAGCCGATGTCGTGCCACGAACCGCGTCCGCGCCGGCCACCAAATACCCTGCGGCGGATCATGAACCGTCGCCGCCACCGGCACCCCGCGCAACCCCGCGATGGACCAGAACGCCGAAACCGCGCCCGCCGCCAACTCCGCATGCACCAACACCCGGCCCGGCGGGCCGGCGGCAACCAGCTCGGCCACCGCCCGACGATGCTCCCGCACCTGGGCGACCGTCTCGGCGCCCGGGCCCAGGGTGCGACGTTGCACGACCTCACCGAACAGGGGCTGTACGGCCTTGGCAAAGTTTTCCGCGTAGTCGCCAACCGCCGTCTGGCCTTCGGCCGGCCCGATGTAGACCAACCGGTACTCGCGCAGATCGACCGGCATCAGCAGAACAAGGGCCGGTATTTTGCGCTGTAGCCCAATGCATCCGGATTTCTCTTGGCGAACACCTTGGCGGGATTGCCGCCGACGACATCGAGCGGGGCCACGTCTTTGACCACCAGCGCCTGCGCGGCGACCACGGCGCCGCGGCCGATGAGAGCCGGCAGCACCATCGCCCGGCTGGCGATCCAGACGTAGTCCTCGACGACCGTCGGGATCGGGATGGGCAGGAAGTCGGGGTGGTTGATGTCGTGGCCACCGCCGAGCAGGTGCACATCGCTGGCGATGGTGACGTTGTCGCCGATCCACAGGCCGGCCCGCGCGTCGAGCAGGCAGCGGAAGCCGATGGTCGTGCCGTTGCCGATGGTCAGGAACTCGATGTCCAGGATCGTGGTGCCGCGCATGATGGTCGACCACTCACCGATGGTGGCGCCGAACAGCCGCAGGAAGCCCTGGCGGATGGTGTGCGACGGGATGTGCGTGATGAACATGTTGAACAGCAGCTCACCAATGCGGTTGCGCGCCTTCCGGCGAACACCCATCTTCTGCATCTTGTAATAGGTGACGCGGCCGTCTTCGCCGAGCTCCCATTCCGGCTCCGGCGGCAATTTCAATGTCGGTGCGGCCGCCTTCTTGCGTGCCACGTCTTCCGGGTCTGCCGTTGCCGGCTCGCCAATCACGTTGTTCGCTCCCGTCGTCCCGGATTCCGAGTTAACCACAGTGTTTCGGCCCCGTCAGCGCAGCCGGCCCTGGCGCGTCAGCATCTCGGACCACTTTGCCGCGTAGGCAGCGGCGACGTTCTCCGGAGAGCGTTCCTGACGCGTCCGGTCGGCGTTCGCCTCGAGTTCCTTGAGCCGGGCCTCGTCGCCCAGCAGTGCTTTGATGGCCGCGGAGAATCCGGCGGGCAACGCCGTCGGGTCGTCGGTGTCCATGGGGACGACGACCGCGCCGGTCTCGGTGCCGAATTCGGCGAGCGAGCCGTAGTCCGTACACACCACCGGTGTGCGGTAGGCCATGGCATGCGCCGCGACCGACGACGCGGGATAGGTCTCGGCGTAGAAATGCCGCTTGCCGTACGGAATCACCACGGCCCGCACCGAATCGAAGAACGCATCCTCGGCCGCTCCGTCGACCGCGCCGACGATCTCCACGCCCGGACCGCCCGGCAACGCCTCGGTCCCCCGGCCCGCCACGCGAATCACGATGTCGTCGGGCAACTCCCGGCGAATGCGCGCGATCTGTTCAAAACCCTTGCCGCGATATACATGTCCGAAGAAACCGACCGCCTTCGGCCGCTCGATCACGGGGCGGATCCTCGGCCGCTCACAGACGAGATAGGGGGCGTACGCCACATCCGTGTTGGGATACGTGTCGCGGATGGACTGCGCGCCGATCTGGCTCAGCGCGAACAGCGTCCGATCGCCGTTGACCATGCCCTCGAGCATCCGCGACACCGGACGCAACGGATAGTGCAAGCCGTGCATCACCAGCTTGTGCCGTGCCACGAACCGCGTGCGCCCCGGCCACCAGATGCCCTGCGGCGGATCATGAACCGTCGCGGTCACCGGTACCCCACGCAACCCCGCGATGGACCAGAACGCCGACACCGCGCCCGCCGCCAACTCCGCATGCACCAACACCCGGCCCGGCGGGCCGGCGGCAACCAGCTCGGCCACCGCCCGGCGATGCCGCAGGACCTCCAGCGCGCTGTCCGAACCCGGGCCCAACGTGCGATGCTCGACCAACTCGCCGACGTGCGGCCGCAGCGCGCGGGTCAGGTTCTCGGCATAGTCGCCCACCGCGGTCTCGTGGTCCGCCGGACCGACGTACACCAGGCGGTAGTCCTTCAGCGTGGTACCCGGGGTCGCTTCTGGCGCCATCAGTACCCGGCCAGCTTGTCGACCGCTTCATGCAGTCGAGCGCTGAATGCGTCCTCGGTGAACTGGGAGACGTGGTGCTTGATCTTCTCCTGGTCCCATGCCGTCGACTCGAATCGGTCCAGCGCTTCGCGCACCGAATCCGGTTGCGGTTCATCGAAGTACAGGCCGGTGGTGCCCTCGTCGATGGTGTCGAGGAAGCCGCCGAAGCGCAACGCGACACTCGGCCGGCCCCACACGCCCGCCTCGATCGGGGTCAGGCCGTAGTCCTCGAAACTCGACGACATCAGCGCGCGGCAGTTCTTGTAGAGCCAGGCCATCTGACCGTCGGTGAGGTTGTGGAGCATGGTCACGTTGTCGGTCTTCATCGACCGCAGGCGCTCGGCCTCGGGTCCGTTGCCGACGACCACCAGTTGCCGGTCACTCCCCGCGAACGCCCGCACGATGACGTCGACGTTCTTGTACGGCAGCAGCCGGCACACGACCAGGTAGAAGCTGCCGTCGGGATCGCTGAGGTCGACCTTGTCCTCGAGCTCGTCGACGGGTTCGACCGCGTACGACCGCGACATCGCCACGGGGGCGAACATGACCTCGGCGTCGATGTCGTAGGCCTTCTTGACGTAGCCGCTGATCATCGTCGAGATCGCGAGGTACTTGTCGGCCGCGAGGGCCTGCCGGCGGTCCCAGTCCAGCAAGCGCTTCTTGGTGAGCTTGAGGCCGAGGCGCTTGATCGGGTTCGCGTGGTCCCCGAGGTAGGCCTCGGTCTGGTACAGCCAGCGCGCCGGGTTGTAGCAGTAGATGAGTTTCTTGCCGTTCGTCCGGAAACCGTGTGACCACCCACTGCAGCTGGCCAGCACGATGTCGGCGTCGACGTACATCGACTCGGCGACCCGTGGGTAGATCGGAAGCGCGGCCCGGTGATACTTGCGGGCCAGGCCGACCTTGTTCAGCGCGGAAACCCGGATGTCGAGGTCGGCAAACTCCGGATAAGTCAGCTCAGGGTCGTAGAGCATGGTGTAGAGCGGGGCGTCCGGGAACGCCTTGGTCATGGAAAGGACAACTTTTTCCGCGCCGCCGAACTGGGTCAGATAGTCGTGGGCGATGGCCACCTTGGGCCCGTCCGTTCCGTCGTACTTGCGCGTCGAATGCACTGTTGAATATCCCCTTGCGCCGATCTGTTGATCGTCTCGCGGTCGTGAAGTCAGCTGCCCGCAAATAACGGGCACGCATATCGAACCGCAAACTTACGCAATTGACAAGCTAAATGCATCGCGCCTGCGCAGGACCTACTGCCGTCGGTACGCACGCGGCGCCGCAGCTAAGCGCGATCCGATACCATGGGTCCGCCTTTGTCGACCGGCGCTCCGCCGGTACAACCTGGGCCGCGCGGCTTCGACCAGGCATTACCCCTGACGCACCGAACGCAGCGGCGCGGCCGCACTCAGGGCGTGCTCAGCAAATGCCACCGACTGAACGGTGTTCAACACGAGTTACGGGCGGGACCTGCGCGCGAAGTGTATATTGGCCTACCAGCAAACTGCTGACGCAGGACGCGCGAGTCGCGGGGGCGGAAAATCTATGAACGGTGCGCAGATGACCGGTACACACGTGGACGTCGACTACACGGACCTGGACACCCTGTGGCAGGGCTACGACGAGTCCGTCCGCTCGTTGGCCGAGCGCGAAGGCGTCAAGGCCGTCGCCGAGCTCGGTGGTGGCGCCAACCCGATCATCGGCAGCGACGACTGGGGCTTCGCCGACGAGCGCGTCGTCATCGACATCTCGGCCACCGAACTGGCCAAGGCCAACAGCCGCGTGCACACCCGCGTCGCCGATCTCTGCAAACCGATCGACGACGAACTGAACGCGTACGACCTGGTGTTCTCCAAGATGCTCTGCGAGCACCTGCCCGACGCCCGCACGTTCCACGAGAATTGCTTCAAACTCCTTCGCCCAGGCGGACTTTCGGTGCATTTCTTCCCGACGCTGTTCGCGTTCCCGTTCGTGGTGAACCTGCTCATCCCCGAGCAGGCGGCGCGCACCGTGATCAGCAAGCTGCAGCCCGGGCGGTTGCAGAACCCGCACCACGAGAAGTTCCCGGCCTACTACCGCTGGACCACCGGCCCCACCCGGAAGGCCATCAAGCGTTACGAAAGCGTGGGTTTCCAGGTCGAATCCTGGTCCGGCGCCTATGGCCACGGGTACTACCGCGTGCTGCCACCGCTCGACGCACTCGAACGCGCCAAGAGCCGCTTCCTTATCAAGCACCCGGTCCCGGCACTCACCAGTTTCGCGGCAGTCGTCCTGCGCAAACCGGCGTGACCCGCCGAGTGAGCACCCCACCTTCACAACTTTCTTAGAGAACCGTTAACATCGTCGCCATGACGAGCGTGACCGAGCCACCGGTGGACAAGGCGATCGACATCCACACCACCGCGGGCAAGCTGGAAGACCTGCGTAGGCGGACCGAAGAGACCCTGCACCCCGTCGGCGAGGCCGCCGTGGAGAAAGTCCACCAGAAGGGCAAGCTCACCGCCCGCGAGCGCATCCTGGCGCTGCTGGACGAGGGTTCGTTCGTCGAACTCGACGCGCTGGCCAAGCACCGCAGCACCAACTTCGGCCTGGGTGACAAGCACCCGCTCGGCGACGGTGTGGTGACCGGCTACGGCACCATCGACGGCCGCGAGGTCTGCATCTTCAGCCAGGACGCCACCGTGTTCGGCGGCAGCCTCGGCGAGGTCTATGGCGAAAAGATCGTCAAGGTCCAGGAGCTGGCCATCAAGACCGGCCGCCCGCTGATCGGCATCAACGACGGCGCCGGCGCCCGCATCCAGGAGGGCGTGGTCTCGCTCGGCCTGTACAGCCGCATCTTCCGCAACAACATCCTGGCTTCGGGTGTCATCCCGCAGATTTCGCTCATCATGGGTGCGGCCGCCGGTGGCCACGTGTACTCCCCCGCGCTCACCGACTTCATCGTCATGGTCGACCAGACCAGCCAGATGTTCATCACCGGCCCGGACGTCATCAAGACCGTCACCGGCGAAGAGGTCACCATGGAGGAGCTGGGCGGCGCCCACACCCATGAGGCCAAGTCCGGCACCGTGCACTACGTCGCCTCCGGCGAGCAGGACGCCCTGGACTACGTCCGCGATCTGCTGAGCTACCTGCCCCCGAACAACTACGCCGAGCCGCCGCGCTTCCCCGCGCCGCCGCACCCGGGCGCCATCGAGGACAACCTCACCGACGAGGACCTCGAGCTCGACACGCTGATCCCGGATTCGCCGAACCAGCCCTACGACATGCACGAGGTCATCTCGCGCATCCTCGACGACGACGAGTTCCTCGAGATCCAGCAGGGCTACGCGCAGAACATCGTCATCGGCTTCGGCCGCATCGACGGCCGTCCCGTCGGCGTCGTGGCCAACCAGCCGACGCAGTTCGCCGGCTGCCTGGACATCAACGCCTCGGAGAAGGCCGCGCGGTTCATCCGTACCTGCGACGCCTTCAACATCCCGATCATCATGCTGGTGGACGTCCCGGGCTTCCTGCCGGGCACCGAGCAGGAGTACAACGGCATCATCCGCCGCGGCGCCAAGCTGCTGTACGCCTACGGTGAGGCCACCGTCGCCAAGATCACCGTCATCACCCGTAAGGCCTACGGCGGCGCGTACTGCGTCATGGGCTCCAAGGACATGGGTTGCGACGTCAACCTGGCCTGGCCGACGGCCCAGATCGCCGTCATGGGTGCCTCCGGCGCCGTCGGGTTCGTCTACCGCTCCGAGCTCAAGGCCGCCGCAGCCAGCGGCGAGGATGTCGACGCCCTGCGCCTGCAGCTGCAGCAGGAGTACGAGGACACGTTGGTGAACCCGTACGTCGCGGCCGAGCGCGGCTACGTCGACGCGGTCATCCCGCCGTCGCACACCCGCGGCTACATCGCCAACTCGCTGCGTCTGCTGGAGCGCAAGATCGTGCAGACGCCGCCGAAGAAGCACGGGAACATCCCCCTGTGAGCGGGGCGAACGATTCGGCTGTGGTGAGCGCCGACAACATGTCCGAAACCCAAGCGGTGGAACCGCCAGTCGCGCCGCTGTTCGAGGTAGTCAAGGGCAACCCGTCCGACGAGGAGCTCGCGGCTCTGGTGACGGTGCTGGCCAGCGCCTCCGGCAGCGGTGCCGGCCCCGACAGCGGCGACCGCAACGACTGGGGCCACCCGGTCTCCAAGCTGCGGTACGCGTACACCAGCTGGCAGCTGGTGACGTTGGTGGAGCGTACTTTCATCCGTCGATGAGGCTCGTCCTCGGCTCGGCGTCGTCGGGCCGGCTCAGCGTGCTGCGCAAGGCCGGGGTCGAACCGGTCGTGCTGGTATCCGATGTCGACGAGGACGCGATCATCGCGTCTCTCGGCGACGCCGGCCCCGGTGACGTCGTGCAGGCCCTGGCGACCGCCAAGGCGCAGCGGGTCGCCGAAGCACTCGATGCGAACCTGTCGGCGGACTGTGTGGTGATCGGCTGTGACTCGATGCTCGAGTTCGACGGCCGGCTGACCGGCAAGCCAGGCTCCCCCGATGCCGCCCGGCGGCAATGGCATTCGATGGCCGGCCGCAGCGCCGTCCTGCACACCGGCCACTGCGTGTTGCGCCTGGGCGACGGCGGCGTCACCGCCGCGGTCACCGAGCTCGGTTCCACCACAGTGCATTTCGGCGAGCCCAGCCCGACAGACCTGGACGCCTACCTCGCTACCGGCGAACCCCTGTGGGTAGCCGGCGCGTTCACTCTCGACGGCCTGGGCAGCTGGTTCATCGACGGCATCGATGGTGACCCGTCCAACGTGATCGGGCTGAGCCTGCCGCTGCTGCGCCGGATGCTGGCCCAGCTCGGAGTGTCCGTCGCCGAGCTGTGGGCCGCGAACCGGCCCACACCCGGCGCTGCCACGCGCTGATCGATTTTTCGCCGAATCCACCCATCCGCACGACCGACCGCGCCGAACTCCTGGTGATCAACCAGGAAGGACGGCACGGTGCGGCGAATCGCAGTGGTCGGAAGCGGCATATCGGGGCTCACCGCAGCCTGGGTGCTCGCGCGCGACACGGAAGTCACCCTGTTCGAGGCGCAACCGCGATGCGGTGGGCACGCCCACACACATGAGCTGGCGGCCCGTCGCGGCAGCACCGACGTCGTCGGCGTCGACTCCGGCTTCATCGTGCACAACGACCGGACGTATCCCACCTTGCTCCGGCTGTTCGCCGAACTCGGTGTCCGCACGCAGGAATCCGACATGTCGATGTCGGTCTGCTGCGAAGGGTGCGGTCTGGAGTACGCCGGCGCGAAAGGACTGGCCGGCCTCTTCGCCACGCCGGGTTCCGTGCTGTCCCCGCGTTATCTGCGGCTGCTCGCCGAGGTGACGCGCTTTCACCGGCTCGCTCGCGCCGAACTCGCGCGCGGCGTGGCGGAGAGTCAAACCCTCGGCGAATTCCTCACCACGGCAAGGTTTTCCGACTACTTCGTCACGCACTTCATGGTGCCGTTGGTCGCCGCGGTTTGGTCGTGTCCCCCGGATGTCGCACTCGACTATCCGGTCGGTTACCTGCTGGCGTTCCTCGACCACCACGGGATGTTGACGGTCTTCGGTTCACCGACCTGGCGGACGGTGACGGGGGGCTCTGCGCGGTACGTCGAAGCGATCACCGCGCGGTTGCCGTCGGTACGCCTCGGGGTGCCGGTGCGCAGCGTCACCCGAACCACGGACGGGGTGACGGTCCGTGACGACGCGGACCGGGTCGAGCAGTTCGATGCGGCAGTCATCGCGACCCATCCGAATCAGGCCCTTTCGATCCTGGACCAGCCGACGGCCGACGAGATCGAGGTACTCGGCGCACTGCGGTACTCGATCAACCACACTGTGCTGCACAGCGATACGTCACTGCTGCCGCGGCGTCATGGCGCCCGTGCGTCGTGGAACTATCGGATGCCGTCCTGCGCCGTCCAGGCGGACGAGGTCCTGGTGAGTTATGACCTCAACCGGCTACAGCGACTCGACGGGAGCACCGATCGGCAGTTCGTTGTGACGCTGGGCGGCGCAGGCCGGGTCGACCCGAGCCGGGTCATCGCCACCATGCTCTATGACCACCCTCAGTACTCGCCCGAGTTCCGCGCGGCGCAACAGCGCCTGCACACGCTCGGTGATCACCGCCTGGCGTTCGCCGGCGCATATCACGGATGGGGTTTCCACGAGGACGGCGCCGTGTCCGGTGTAGCCGCGGCGGAACGACTCGGCGGCAGTTGGAGCGGTGCGGTGCCGCCATTGGCCCACCCGGCGGGGCATGTGGCATGAGCCCACCACAGATCGTGCGAACCACCATCCACCACGTCCGGACGGTTCCGGTGCGGCACGCGTTCACCTATCGCAGCTACAGCTGGCTGGTCGACCTCGACGACGTGCCCCGGCTGCCCCGCCTGCTGCGGCCGTTGGCCGGGTTTCACGCCGCCGACCATCTCGGCAATCCGCGCCGCACGCTGCGCGAGAACGTCGGCTCCTATCTCGACGAACACGGCATCGACCTCGGCGGCGGCCGCATCCGAATGTTGGCCAATGCCAGAGTCTTCGGCTTCGTGTTCAATCCGCTGACCCTCTATTGGTGCCACGACGCCGGCGGCGCGCTGGTCTGTGTCATCGCCGAGGTACACAACACCTACGGTGGGCGGCACCGCTACCTGCTGCGCGCCGATCGTCGCGGCGAGGTGACGGTGCCGAAGGAGTTCTACGTTTCCCCCTTCAACCCGGTCGGTGGCCGATACGTCCTGCGTGTTCCCGAACCGACGCGGGACCGGCTCGGCGTGGCGGTCACCCTGCTCGACGCGTCCGGTGGGGTCGTGCTGACCGCCACCTGGGCCGGGTCGATCCACCCGGCGCGCCCCGCAACCGTCCTGACCACCGCACTGGCAGCGCCGCTGGCGCCGTTGCTGGTCTCAGCACGCATCCGCTGGCAAGGCGTGCGCCTGTGGGCGCGCGGACTGCCACTGCACCCCCGCCCCCAGGAGGCCGCTCTATGACGAATCAACTGCACGACGGTGCCGCGTACGATCCGTTCCTGCCGGCCCGGTGGACCGATATCGCCCACGTGCCAAGCGGTTTGCGCACCAGGCTGGGCACACCCATTACCCGGGCGCTGTTCCGGGCCGCCGTACGGGACCTACCGGTGCGGGTGGAATACCCGGATGGCACCGTGCAGGGGGCCGCCGGTGCGGCCGACCCGGCCGCACCGCGAATGTTGTTGCACCGACCCGATGATTTCTTCGGCCGGATCGCGCACAGTGGTCTGATCGGCTTCGGCGAGGCATACATGGTGGGTGACTGGTCCGCACCAGAACTCACCGCCGTACTCACCGCGCTGGCGTCCCGCATCGACACCGTCGTGCCGGCCATGTTCCAGGGACTGCGCTCTGTTCTGCTGCCGAAGACCCCGCGCAACCACCGCGGGGCGCACGCGGACACCCGCGCGAACATCGCGCATCACTACGACCTGTCCAACGAGTTCTTCAGCATGTTCCTCGACCCCACGATGACCTACTCGTGCGCGCTGTTCGACACGCTCGACCCGCCACCGGCCTGGCGTGACCTCGCGGCCGCCCAGCACCGCAAGATCGACCGGCTGCTGGATGCCACCGGCGTCGGCTTCGGCACGCGCCTGCTCGAAATCGGTACCGGCTGGGGCGAATTGGCGATCCGCGCCGCGCAGCGCGGCGCGCACGTACACACCGTCACCCTGTCGCGCGAGCAGCAGCTGCTGGCCCGGGAGCGCATCGCCGCGGCTGGGCTGTCGGACCGGATCACCGTCGAGCTGTGCGATTACCGCGACATCACCGGCCGATACGACGCGATCATCTCCGTCGAGATGATCGAGGCCGTCGGGTATCGCTACCTACCCGCCTATCTGCAAACGCTCGACCGTCTCCTCGATGTCGACGGACGGGTCGGCCTGCAGCTGATCACCATGCCGCACAAGCGCATGCTGGCTTCCCGCGACACCTACACCTGGGTGCACAAATACATCTTCCCGGGCGGGTTCCTCCCTTCGGTCAAGCTCATCGAACGCTCGGTCGCAGCGCACACCACACTGCACATCACCGACCGCCATTCGTTCGGACCGCATTACGCCCACACCCTGAGACTGTGGCTGCAGCGATTCACCGCGAACAGCGCGGGCGCTGACGCACTGGGCTTCGACCGCATCTTCCGCCGGATGTGGCGCTTCTACCTCGCCTACTCCGAGGCCGGCTTCGCCTCGGGCTACCTGGACCTGCACCAGCTCGTCCTGCAGCCGAAGGCCCGATCTTGAGCAGGCCGTCCGGATCCGACGGGTTGCGTCAGATGGACCCGATTCCCGCGCAGCCATGCGACGATTCCCGGATGAGGGGGGAGCCGGACCGCGCAGCGCTCCTGACGGCGATCGCCGATGGCGACCGCGCGGCCTTCGCTGAGTTCTACGACCTGACGTCGGCACGGGTGTTCGGGCTGGCCTATCGCGTCGTGCGTAACAAGACCCTGGCCGAGGACGTGGTGCAGGAGGTGTTCCTCCAGGTGTGGTCCTCGGCGGCGCGGCAATACGACCCGGCGCTGGCCAGTCCGATCGGCTGGCTGATGACCTTGACGCATCGCCGCAGCATCGATCGGGTCCGCTCCGAGCAGTCGGCCGCCGACCGCAACCATGCCTACGGTGCCTCGAGCCTGGGCCGCGAACACGACACCGTCGCCGACGAGGTGGGGCAGCGACTCGACGAACAAGAGGTCACCGACTGCCTCGGTGGCTTGACCGCTGTTCAGCGGGAAGCCATCGGCCTGGCGTACTACAGCGGCCACACCTACCGGGAGGTCGCCGAGCACCTCGACGTCACGCTCCCCACCATCAAGGCCCGTATCCGGGACGGCCTGATCCGCCTGAAGAACTGCTTGGGGGTGGGCACCGATGCCTGACAGCTATACCGAGGACGAACAGCAATTGCTCGATCTGGCGTATGTATATGCGCTCGACGCGGTGTCCGAAGCCGAACGCTCGGACATCGCCGGCCGCCTGGGCGTCGCCGCGCCGCACACCGCGCACGCGTTCGCGCGGATCGTCGGCGACACCCAGGAGACCATGGCGTTGCTCACCGCGGGTGACGCCATGACGCCGCCGACCGAACTGCGCGCGCGCATCCTGCAGGCCATCGGCATCCAGTCGCCGGAGCGCGGTTCAGATGAACTGGCGCTCAGGCGCAGCCGGCGACGCCGGATGATCGTCCGGATCGCGGGGGCCGCCGCGGCGGTCTGCGCGATCGTCATCGGCTCGACCGTGGTCGTCGAGCGCTTCACGAATCAGCCGGCGCAGCCCACGGTCTCGCAGGTGCTGGCCAACCCCGACACCCGGACCTTCTCCGCGGACGTCGCCGGCGGCACCATCACCCTCAGCGCGTCCCAACAGGCGAACGCCGTAGTGGTGGCCATGGCGAATGTGCCGGCGCCACCGGCAGGTCACGTTTACCAGATGTGGTTCATCCCGGCGTCGGGAGCACCGCGGTCCGCCGGCACCATGAGCGCGGACACCATGCCACCGCCCGGCGGCGAGGTGGTGCCGGCCCTGAACTCGGCCGCCAAGGTGGCCGTGACGGTCGAGCCGGGATCCGGATCCGCCCAGCCGACCAGCACGCCCGTCGTGGTCGTCTCCCTGACCTGACGATGATGATCGACGACTTCTTCGACGAACTCCTCGACCGCACCGTGGTACTCGGGTATTCCCGCCTGGGTCTGGCTGTGCGGCAACGGTTGTGGCGGACGCCCGCGCTGCCGGCCGGCGCGCTCGCCGGCCGGACGGTGATGGTCACCGGGGCGAATTCGGGTATCGGCAAGGCCATTGCCACCGAACTGGCGGCGCTCGGCGCGACCGTGCTGATGACGGTGCGTGACCGCGCCCGCGGCGAGGCCGCCCGGCACCATGTGCTCACCGTCGCGCCGGCCGCCGACGTCTCGGTCGAGGTGTGCGACGTGTCGAACCTGGCCGCGGTCCGGTCGTTCGCCGCGGACCTGCTGGCCCGGCGCCCGCGGCTGGACGCCGTCATCCACAACGCCGGCGTCATGCCCGAGCACCGTACGGAAAGCGCTGAAGGGCACGAGCTTTCGCTGGCCACGCACGTCCTGGGGCCGGTCTTGCTGACCGAGCTCCTGCTGCCGGCGCTGACCGCCGCGTCGCACCCTCGGGTCGTTCTGATGTCCTCCGGCGGCATGTACACCCAGGCGCTTCCGGTCGATGACATCGAATACCGGCACGGGCACTACCGCGGTGCCACGGCCTACGCGCGCAGCAAGCGCATCCAGGTCGCGTTGACCCCGGTGCTGGCGCAGCGCTGGCCCGCTCTGATGGTGGCCGCCATGCATCCCGGCTGGGCCGACACCCCCGGCGTCGCTCAGTCGCTGCCCGGGTTCCGTCGCGTGACGCGTCCGATCCTGCGGACATCCGAGCAGGCCGCCGACACCGCGGTCTGGCTGACTGCGACGGAGCCGCCGCCGAAGTCAGGACAGTTCTGGCACGACCGCCGGATCCGTCCCACGCACTATCTGCCCACCGCCCATGACGACGACGCCGACGTCCAGCGGGTGTGGCAGTACTGCGCTGCCGCCATCGGGTTGGGCGGACCTGTCGCAGAATCAGATTCGTGAGAGTTCGCGGCGCAGGCCGCGCGCCCCGTTGTCGAGAAGGTGCGCCACCGCGAGTTGCAGCAGCGGTTCGATCCACCGCAGCCAGCCCTGGAACGCGAACCGGATGCGGTAGGTGACCTGGGTGCCGTCTGCGTGTGGGGCCACGGTGATGGTGTCGCGCGCGACCAGATACTGATTGACCCCGCGCAGTTCGATCGACTGTCCGGGCGTCACGCTGGTCACTTCGTAGGTGATCTCCGACGTGCGGCCGGCGAATCGGGACGTGTTGAGGTAGCGGGTGCCCACGCCGCCGTCACCGGCGATGCGTTCGGTGCGCACTGTGCCGGGGTCCCATTGCGTCGTGGTGGCGAAGTCCGCCAGGTACGCGAACACGGCGGCCGCCGGCGCGTCGACCACCACCTGTCGCTGCGCGTCGATCATCGGACTGCCTTCCCCAGCTGGTGGCGCAGGCACTGGTCGAGATCGGGTCGCCGGAACCGATGGCCGGCCGCGATGAGCCGGCCGGGCACCACCCGCTGGCTGGCCATGGCCAGTTCGCGGGCGCCCTGCCGGCCGAGCAGCAGTGCGGGGCCCGCTGCGGGCACGGGGAGCACGGCCGGACGGCGCAGCACTGCGGCCAGGGTTCGCGTGTAGTCGGTATTGCGGACCGGGTGTGGCGCAACCGCATTGACAGGACCGGACAGCGCCGTGTCGACCAGCGCGCGGTGATACACATCGATCAGATCGTCGATGTCGATCCAGGACAGCCACTGCTGTCCGCTGCCCAGGGGGCCGCCCAGACCGGCGGCGAACAGCGGCCGCATCAGTTGTAGCGTGCCGCCGCGCGGGGTCTGCACGATCCCGGTGCGTACGTTGACCACTCGCAGTCCGGCGGCGGCTGCCGGCGCCGTCGCCGCCTCCCAGCCGGCGACGACATCGGCCAGGAACCCGTCGCCCGGTTGCGCCGATTCGTCGAGGTGCTCGTCGGCGCGGTCATCGCCGTACCAGCCGATCGCCGAGGCGCTGACGAAGACCGCCGGTCCGTCCGTCGCTCGTGCGGCGCACTCGGCCAGCCGTCGGGTCGGCTCGATCCTGCTGTCGCGCACCGCTTTCTTGTGTGCGGCGGTGAACCGCCCCGCGATCGACGCCCCAGCCAGGTGCACCACGGCGTCGATCCCGTCGAGCAGGTCGTCGGCGGGTGACTCGGGGTCCCACCGGCGTTCGGTGTCGTCGCGTGGTTCGCGGCGCACCAGCCGGATCACCCGGTAGCCGCCGGTGGACAGGAAGGCGCTGAGGGCGGTGCCGATCAGTCCCGATGCCCCGCTGACCGCCACAGCGCCGGGTCGCCCGCCGTGTTCTCGCGCCCACCGATGGGTGGCCAGATCGTCGCTCAGCTGACGATGCCGGTACCGGAAGGTCGGCTCCAGCAGCTGCCCGGGCACCGGCGTATCGACGCGATCGGTGACTCGGGTACGCCCGGCGCCGACGGCGTCGAAGCAGTGTTCGTGCCGCCAATGGCCGACCAAAGCAGTTGGCAGCGAACGCAACCCGTCCCGGCCCAGTTCGTCGACGAAGCGGGCGGGCGGCGCGTAGTCGGCGGGATTGTGTTGAGCGCTCCAGCGCAATCCGCCGGGCAACCCGAGGACGGCGCGCCCGTCAGCCAGCGATGCCGCTTCGGAGACCACGGTCATCGGCTGCCATGGCGGCAGCAACCGGTGGATGGCCCCCGGCGGCGCATGCCAGGCGAACACGTCGTCGCGCGGCGCGTCGACCACACTGCTGTATTCGATTCCCATGCAACCTCCGAGTCGAATCGGCCTCAGGTGGGATTCGGAGCCAACCGGCCGGCGGATGGGTCTGGGGTACCCACGAAGGAGGTTCGGAAACGGTGGCTCAGTTCACCGGCTTGTAGCTGAACGACACCTTGCCGTCGGCGACGGCCGTGACCGTCAGCGTGTAGTCGCGGCTGTTTCCGCCGACAACCGCAGTGCACTTCTGGGTCGCCCCGACCTTGCTGTCCACGTCTCCGGCGCATTTCACGGCGCCCGCGCTCTGGCCCAGTTGCGCCGCGAGCGAGCTCTCGGCAACGGACTTCTCCAGTACGGGTGTCAGGCCGTAATTCATTGCGAGCCCGGACACTTCGCTCACCAGAGCGGTGCGGCGGCTGGTGAACCCGTCGTCGGTGATGTCGCACAGTGCCACCGCACCCTGCTTGCCCTCGAGTCCCGACAGGCACACCACGGAGTCGGGAGCGGACTTGCGTGCCCGGGTCACCATGTCCGCCACCGCCGCCTCCAGCTGGGTCTTGGAGACGGCCGGCGTCATCGAATAGCTGACCTTGCCGCCGTCGACCGCCGACACGGTGATGGTCGGCTGGATCCCGTAGGCGGGTGACATGGTGACGTCGCAGCGCGTGCTCTGCCCGACCCGGGCGATGAGGCCGCGCTCGCAGATCACCGCCTGCGGCGGCTGGCTGGTGAAGGCATCGTGGATGGCGCGCTCCAGAGATGCCTTGTCCACCATCGGCAGCTGCGCCGACGACTTGGCCGAGGCGGGCTCGGAGTCCGGGCGGGTGAGGCTGTAGACCAGCGCCGCGAGCCCGGTCACCAGCAGTCCAGCGATGACCACCAGTGCCAGGATGCGCGCCCTCATAGCCGCTATTGTGCCTGGCTACATCAAGTCATTTGCGGGCACGTCATTTCGGTGCTCGCGGTACCACGCGACGGTGCGCGCCAGCCCCTCGTCCAGCCCCACCTGCGGCGACCAGCCCAGTGCGCGCATCTTCGAGATGTCCGGGCACCGGCGCGGCGTGCCACCGGCCTGCAACTCGCCGGGCTTGATCTCGAGTTCGACCCCGACGGCACGGCCGATCCGCATCGCCAGCTCCCGGACACTCAGTTCCTCGTCGCTGCCGATGTGGTAAACCTCGCGGTGCCCGCCCTTTTCGTACATCGTCAGGATGCCCTGGACGATGTCGTCGACGTAGCAGAACGAGCGCGTCTCGCTGCCGTCGCCCTGGATCGGGAACACCGGGTCACCGGCCTCCTGACAGCCCAGCGCCCGCAGGATGAACTGCGGCTCGACGTGCTTCCACCCCATGTTGGGCCCGAAGACGTTGTGCGGCCGGAAGACCTGCACCTGCCGGTAGTGCTCCTGCCCGTAGTTGAAGGCGATCAGCTCGCTGACGATCTTGCCGCCGCCGTAGGAGTACCGCGGGTTGAGGCTGTCGGGCAGCATCAACGGGATGGTCTCGGGTGTGGGGATGATCGCGGGCGTCTGGTAGACCTCGGCGGTCGAGGCGACGATGAGGTCGGGCACCCCCGCGGCGCGGCCGGCGTTGGTCACCGCGAGGGCGCCGCGCAGACCGACGTCGAGCACCAGTTCCGGTTGCTTGTAAAAGTTCTCGGTGCCGTTGATGGCCGCCAGGTGCATGACGACCTCGGCGCCGGTGAACGCCTTCTCGAGGGCGTCCTGATCGCGGACGTCGCACGTGAAGAGTTCGACGTCCGAGGCGACTTCGGCGAACCGGCTGGCATCGCCGCGGACCATGGAGTCCACGACCGCGACCTGCCAGCCCTCCCGGACCAGTCGCTTGACCAGGTAGGCGCCGATGAATCCGCCGCCTCCGGTGACAACAACCCGCTTAGACACGCTCGGCGACCTTTCCGCTGCGGCCCACGGCGAAGTAGTTGTCGCCCAGTTCGGTGGCCGGCAGATGGCTGTAGTGGTTCCAGTAGTCGAAGACGAAACCGTCGGGGCTGATGAACTCGCTGATGGTGCGCGGCGAGATGGTGCCCAGCGACGGGTGGTTGTTGCCGAGAACCACGACGTCCGCGCCGCTCACCGCGTCACCGAACCGGTTGTAGACCTTGTGTCCCGGGAACGCTTCGGCCAGCACGTCGTTCGGCGTGACGGGGTCGTAGATCCCGATCTCGGCGTCCGGGTGCGCGGCCTTCAACTCATTGAAGACCTTGATGGACATCGACCCGCGCAGGTCGCTGGTCTCCGGCTGGCCCTTGAATGCCATGCCCAGCAGGTTGATCCGCAGCCGGCCGTCGGCGCCCAGCTTGCGCCGGGCGATCTCGCTGCTGATGAAGCGCACCGTCTCGGCGGGCTGGCGTTCGTTGACCAGGCGGCCGGCGGCGGTGATGTCGAGGGTGACGCCGCGTTCGCGCACGCTCTCCATCAGGATGTGCGGGTCCTTCTCCAGGCACGGCCCGCCCACCAGACCCGGCAGCGGGATGTTGGTGCGGTTGTAGCCGAGCTTGCCCGCCGAGATCACCTCGTAGGCGCTGACGCCGAAGGCGTCGCAAATCCGGGCGACTTCGTTGGCGAAGGCGAACTGGACGTCGCGGAACGTGTTGCTCACCAATTTGATGATCTCCGCGGTCTCGATATCGGAGACCAGCACGATCGAGCTGGTGAGCTTGCGGAAGACCGCGGCGGCGCGGTCGGCGACCGCCGGATCGTCGGCACCGACGATCTGCGGCAACTCGCGCAGTTCCTGCAGCGCCTTGCCTTCCAGGGTGCGCTCGGGGCACATCGCGATGTCGAAGGTCTTGCCACTGGCGGCCAGCATCGGCGCCACCACGTCGCGGGTGGTGCCGACCTTCACCGTCGAACGCAGGATGACCAGCGCGCCGTCCTCCATGTTTCCGGCGATGTCACGGGCCGCGGCCTCGATCATGTCGACGCGGGCCACACCGTCGGGCGACAACGGCGTGCCGACGGTGATGATGTAGGTGTCGCAGGAGAAGCTGTCGTCAAACGCGGTGACGGCCTTCAGTTTTCCGAATCGGGTGACGCCCTCGAGGGCATCGGGCAGGCCGGTCTCGGTGAAGTGCGGCAAACCCTGATTGGTCATATCGACCAATTCCTGACGGGTCTCGATTCCGATGACCGAGTTTCCGGCTTCGGCCAGCACGGTGGCCAGCGTCAGCCCCACATATCCCAGGCCGATGATTCCGACGTCGTATTTCTCTGGCAAATCCTCAATCCCTCCGGTCAGCCCTGTGGGAGACGCCTGATGTCATACCGCAGCGGTTATCGCGCAAACAAGTTTCGACCTTACGGGTCGTCGGCGCATTTCGGGCCTAGGTACGCTCACAGTGTGCCGCTGCCTGCTGACCCACATCCTGCCTTCGCCACCTACGCGCATCCCGATCGTTTGGTGACCGCCGACTGGCTGTCAGGCAACATCGGACGCCCCGGTCTGGCCATCGTCGAATCCGACGAAGACGTCCTGCTGTACGACACCGGCCACATCCCGGGTGCGGTCAAGATCGACTGGCACATCGACCTCAATGACCCGCATGTCCGCGATTACATCGACGGCGCGCAGTTCGCCGCCCTGATGGATCGCAAGGGCATCAGCCGCGACGACACCGTGGTGATCTACGGCGACAAGAGCAACTGGTGGGCGGCCTACGCGCTGTGGGTCTTCACCCTGTTCGGCCATCCGGACGTCCGGCTGCTCGACGGCGGCCGTGACCTGTGGATCACCAACGGCCGCGACACCACGCTCGACGTGCCGAGCAAGCAGACCTCGGGGTACCCGGTGGTGGAGCGCAACGACGCTCCGATCCGCGCCTACAAGGATGACGTCCTCGCCATCCTCGGCAAAGAACCGCTGATCGACGTCCGCTCGCCGCAGGAGTACACGGGCGAGCGCACCCACATGCCCGACTACCCGGAAGAGGGTGCGCTGCGCGGCGGCCACATCCCCACCGCGCGGTCCATCCCGTGGGCAAAGGCCGTCGACGACAGCGGGCGCTTCCGCAGCCGTGCCGAGCTCGACGAGCTGTACGGCTTCATCTCTCCCGACGACAAGCCCGTCGCCTACTGCCGCATCGGCGAGCGATCCAGCCACACCTGGTTTGTGCTGACCCACCTGCTGGGCCTGCCGGCCGTGCGTAACTACGACGGTTCCTGGACCGAGTGGGGCAACGCGGTGCGGGTGCCCGTGGCTGTTGGTGAAGAGCCGGGCCCAGCTCCGGCCCAAGCACCCTCGTGACCCTCCCCGCGGCCCTGGCCGAGGTGGTGTCGGATTTCGCCGACGTCCAGGGGCAGGACAAGCTGGCACTGCTGCTGGAGTTCGCCGGCGAACTCCCGCCGCTGCCGCCGTCGCTCGAAGAGGCGTCGATGGAGCCGGTTCCGGAGTGCCAGTCGCCACTGTTCCTCCACGTCGACGCGCAGGACCCCGAGCACGTGCGGCTGTACTTCAGTGCGCCGGCCGAGGCACCGACCACCCGGGGCTTCGCGGCGATTCTCGCAGCCGGCCTGGACGGCCTACCGGCATCGGACATCCTGGCGGTCCCCGACGATTTCTACGCGGACCTGGGGCTGGCGAAGCTGATCAGCCCGCTGCGCCTGCGGGGCATGTCGGCGATGCTGACGCGCATCAAGCGCCGCCTGCGTGACGATCAAGCGGCGAGGTACGAGCCGCGTTGAGGAACGCGGCAAATTAGATACCGCCTACGCGACGCTGCGTAACCCGGGTACGGCTCAGAAGAACGGCAGCTTGAACTTGCCGCTGTAGTGCAGGGCGTCCGGGTTGCGTTGACCGATGATCTTGCCGGGTACGCCGCCGACGATGCCGAACGGCGGCACTTCCTTATTGACGACGGTGTGCGCGGCGACGACGGCGCCGCGGCCGAGCAGCGATGGCAGGACGATCGCGCGGGTCGCGATCCACACGTGGTCGTCGATCACGATGGGGTCCGGTGGATTCGGTGCCGGCACGAAGTTCGGGTGGTTGATGTCGTGCCCGCCGGCGATGATGTGCGTGTCGCTGGCGATGACGACGTCGTTGCCGATCGCGATGCCCGCCCGCGCGTCCAGGACACACCGGAAGCCGATCGAGACGCGGTCACCGATCACCAGGTAGGGAATGGACCAGACGCTGGTGCCGCGGTTGATCGCGCTGCCCTTGCCGATCTTGGCGCCGAACAGCCTGAGGTAGCCGAGCCGGATGAAGTGAAACGGGATGTGGGTGACGACCGAGCTGTAGAACAGCGCGGCGTAGGTGTCCCGGATCCGGTGCCACAGGGTCTCCCCGGGCAGCTCGTGCTTGAGGATGTTGCCGTCCTCGTCGGTCACCCACTGCATCTTCGGTGGGATGCGCACGTTCGGGTTGACCGCCCGCTTGCGTGCGATCAATTCCGGGTCTGATGCCTGCGGCTCGACGAACAACGGTGTCCCCTAACTCGCGGATCCCTGGCGGGACCGGTGCGCCACCAGTATCACCCAAGCAGATGTTCGGTGAGAAAGCGCGGGTCAAGCGGGTCTCTTGGGCAATCTCTAAGAAAACGTCTCGGCGCACGCGTATCCCGAAGTGGGGAGCCGCCGGTTAGGCCTTACACTGCACCCGATACATTCTTAAAGACATTTCTTAGAGAACCGCCGTCAGGAGGCACTGTGGCCAACCACGCCAGTTCCAAGATCTCCAAGGTGCTAGTCGCCAACCGTGGAGAGATTGCCGTCCGGGTCATCCGGGCTGCCAAGGACGCCGGACTGGCCAGCGTCGCCGTCTACGCCGAGCCGGACGCCGATGCGCCGCACGTGCGGCTTGCCGATGAGGCCTTCGCCCTGGGCGGCCAGACCTCGGCCGAGTCCTACCTCGTCTTCGACAAGATCCTGGACGCCGCTGCCAAGTCGGGCGCCAACGCGATCCACCCGGGTTACGGCTTCCTGTCCGAGAACGCGGACTTCGCCCAGGCCGTCATCGACGCCGGTCTGATCTGGATCGGGCCCAGCCCGCAGTCCATCCGCGACCTCGGCGACAAGGTCACCGCGCGCCACATCGCCGCCAAGGCCAACGCGCCGCTGGTGCCGGGTACCCCGGACCCGGTCAAGGATGCCGACGAAATCCTGGCCTTCGCCAAGGAGTTCGGCCTGCCCATCGCCATCAAGGCCGCCTTCGGCGGTGGTGGCCGTGGCATGAAGGTCGCCCGCACCATCGAAGAGATCCCCGAGCTGTTCGACTCGGCCACCCGTGAGGCCGTCGCCGCCTTCGGCCGCGGCGAGTGCTTCGTCGAGCGCTACCTGGACAAGCCGCGCCACGTCGAGGCTCAGGTCATCGCCGACACCCACGGCAACGTTGTCGTCGCCGGTACCCGCGACTGCTCGCTGCAGCGCCGCTTCCAGAAGCTGGTCGAGGAGGCCCCGGCCCCCTTCCTGACCGACGCGCAGCGCAAGGAAATCCACGAGTCCGCCAAGCGCATCTGCAAGGAAGCCGGTTACTACGGTGCGGGCACCGTCGAATACCTGGTCGGCCAGGACGGCCTGATCAGCTTCCTCGAGGTCAACACCCGTCTGCAGGTGGAACACCCGGTCACCGAGGAGACCTCGGGCATCGACCTGGTGCTCCAGCAGTTCAAGATCGCCAACGGCGACGCCCTGGACATCACCGAGGACCCCACTCCGCGTGGCCACTCGTTCGAGTTCCGGATCAACGGCGAGGACGCCGGTCGCGGCTTCCTGCCGGCCCCCGGCCCCGTATCGAAGTTCGAGGCCCCGACCGGCCCCGGTGTCCGCATGGACTCGGGCGTGGAGAGCGGATCGGTCATCGGCGGTCAGTTCGACTCGATGCTGGCCAAGCTGATCGTCACCGGCGCCACCCGCGACGAGGCCCTGGCCCGCTCGCGCCGGGCGCTGGCGGAGTTCAACGTCGAGGGCCTGGCCACGGTCATCCCGTTCCACCGCGCCGTGGTCGCCGACCCCGCCTTCATCGGTGACGGCGAGAAGTTCGACGTGCATACCCGCTGGATCGAGACCGAGTGGAACAACACGGTCGAGCCGTTCACCGGTGGTGAGGCGCTGGACGACGAAGAGGCCGCGCCGCGCCAGAAGGTCGTCGTCGAGGTCGGTGGCCGTCGCGTCGAGGTGTCGCTGCCCGGCGATCTGGCCATCGGCGGCGGCGGTGGCGCAGCCACCGGTGCCATCAAGAAGAAGCCGAAGCCGCGCAAGCGTGGCGCCGCCGGCGGCAAGGCCGCCTCGGGTGACTCCGTCACCGCGCCGATGCAGGGCACCGTCGTGAAGGTCGCCGTCGAGGAGGGCCAGCAGGTCTCCGCGGGTGACCTGATCGTGGTGCTCGAGGCCATGAAGATGGAGAACCCGGTGACCGCGCACAAGGACGGCACCGTGACGGGCCTGTCGGTCGAGGCCGGCGCCGCCATCACGCAGGGCACCGTCATCGCCGAGCTGAAGGACTAGTTTTAGTCTGCTGGTTTTGACTCAGGGCTGTGATCCATCACGGATCGCAGCCCTGAGTTGTCTTCGAGGAGGAGTGCCGTGGAAGCCATCGAGATCAACGCCGGTGCCTGGTATCTGCGTGCCTTGCGCGCCGACGACCGGATGGACGACCGGCCGTCGCTCGCCGACTTGGGTGAGCACTCCCCCGACCACGTGGAAACCCGTGCCGCGCAATGGGAATCCGACACGCTGTATTCGTGGGCGGTGTGCGAGCCGACGACGGGTGAACTGCTCGCCGAGATCACGCTGGACCCCGCCACGCGCGAGATCATCGTGCGGACCCGGACCGGATTCGACGAAGCCGCCGCGACCGGAGTCGAGTCCGTGCGCCGCTTCGCCGCCGCGATGCTCGACTGACCACTCCCGGCCGAACGTGAAGTTGATCGCGAGTTGTCGCGGACTTTTCGCCATCGTGTTCACGTTCGAACGAACTCAAAACAGCAGCACCGGCAGGCTCATCGTCAGGACGATGGACATCAGTAGCAGCAGGAACCAGCCGGCCCCCTGCCAGGCCCACCAGACCTGGTCATTGCGCCAGGCGCGATAGGTCCGCACAAAAGCCCACACCCCGCTGCCGAACAGGAACAGCGGGCCGGCCAGCGCCAGCACGGTGCGGTACGGCTGTGAATACACCCAGGCGCACGCCGTCGTATCAAACCCGTGGCAGTGCCGGACCCAGACGGCGGCCAGCACCATGAACCCGACGCCGAGGCTGCCCATCACCAAGCCGAATCGCGCGGCCTCATGCACGTGGGGGTCGTCGTCGCGGAACCGATCAGTTGTGGGGCTGAGCATCGTTATCACCGCCAAACCCCAGTATGCGCCTGGTCGATGCCAGGGCGCCACTTCGTCCTCGGCGATCCGCTTGATCGCAGCCAGTCGCCGATCCCATTGTCGGCCAATGATTTCCATCCGGTTGCCCACTGCGCTGAGCGCCACCTGACCGACTCGGCCAACCGGCCGCGCCAGCTCGGCAACCCTCAGATTGCACTCTGTACGGCGCGCCCTCCTTCAGGATCATCAGCCCGATCGCACCGAATATCAGATTGGCGGCGATCTCCAATATCGCGGTCACCCACGAGAACGCCGTCACCCGCGCCCACGGCGGCGCATTGATGAAGCTGTCGCTGAAGAAACCCCACTTCGGAATCAGGTGCGCCGCGGTGAACCCCACCGCACCCGCGAACCCGATCCCGACGGCCGCGAGCGGTGCCCACCTGTTCCGCCTGAACACCAGCGCGATGGTCACAGCCGCGAGAATCAGCTGCAGCGTGCCACCGATCATCACCGCCGGCGGGATGACGTTCATTCCCCGTCGCAGGTGGTCAGCGCCGTGCAGGAGGAGCGCCACCGCCAAAAACCCTGCGGCCCAATCGAAGATTTGTTGCCAATTCCTGGATTCACCAGTCATCAGGATCACCTCTACTACGGAAGGTAGTAGCTCGTCGGCATCCTGTAAAGACCTGTCAGAGGCTGGCCCTACGATGCCTGGCGTGCAGATGAAACTCTTGGCCGCGGCAGGGCTGCTCGCCGGCGGCGCCGCGTATCTGCACGGCTGGACGTGGCAATCGGCGCTCGCCGTGGCCGTCGGCGTGCCCTTACTGCTCGCGGCCGTCCCGCACGTGGTCACCGGGATGCGTACGCCCAGCCGCCGCGAGGACCCCGTCCACGACATGTCCGGCACGGAGTTCGAGGACTACGTCGCCCGGATCGCCCGGTCCTGTGGTGTCCCGGTCATCATGACCGAACTGTCCGGGGACTGGGGTGTCGACCTGATCGTCGGTACCCGGCCGAATCGGCTTGCCATTCAATGCAAAAGGCTGTCCCGGCCCGTCGGCCCGGGCGCCGTGCAGGAAGTGGTCGCCGGCGCTCCCATGCAGGACTGCACCCACACCATGGTGGTCACCAACAACGACTTCACCGCGGCCGCACGGAAATTGGCCGAGTTGCACGACTGCACGCTGGTCAGCGGCAGCGAGCTGACCCGACTGCGCGGATTGATCCGCCAGCACGTACTAGAGCGTCGTTAGCACGTCCCGTACCGCCTGCACGGCTTCGTCGATCTCGGTCCGCGACACCGTCAGCGCCGGCCGGAACCGCACGGAGTCCACGCCGCTGGCCAGGAGGATGACGCGGCGCTGCCAGAGCCGCCGGAGCACCTCGTCCCGCTGCGCACCCGACGGCATGCTGAACGCACACATCAGCCCGCGCCCGCGCGGGTCGAGTACCAGCGCCGGAAATTCGCTTGCCAGACAACGTAACTGGCCCACCAGGTACCAGCCCATCCGCACGGCGTTGTCGATCAGCCCATCAGCTTCGATGACCTCGAGGATGCGCCGCGACCGCACCATGTCGGTGAGGTTGCCACCCCAGGTGGAGTTGATCCGTGAGCTGACGTGGAAGACGTTGTCGGGGACTTCGTCAACCCTGGTCCCGAATCGCTCCTCGCGTGCGCGGCCACCCGCCATCACCCCGCACACCTGGGCCTTCTTCCCGAAGGCCACCACGTCGGGCGTCACCCCCAATTGCTGGTAGGCCCATGGGGTCCCGGTCATGCCGACGCCGGTCTGCACTTCGTCGAAGATCAGCAGCGCGTCGTACTCGAGACACAAATCCCGCATCGCGGCGAAGAACTCGGGCCGCATGTGCCGGTCCCCGCCTTCACCCTGGATGGGCTCGGCGATGAAACAGGCGATGTCGTGCGGATGCGCCTCGAACGCCGCCCGCGCTTGGCGTAGCGATTCACGTTCCAGCGCAACGATATCCACACCGGGCGCCACCACCGGAGCGTCGATCCGTGGCCAGTCGAATTTCGGGAATCGGGCAACCTTGCCCGGGTCCGTGTTGGTCAGCGACATGGTGTAGCCGCTGCGGCCATGGAAGGCGCCGCGCAGATGCAGCACCCGGGTGCCCAGCGCCGGGTCGATGCCACGGGACTCATTCAGGCGGCTCTTCCAGTCGAATGCCACCTTCAGCGCGTTCTCCACGGCCAGCGCGCCGCCGTCGACGAAGAACAGGTGCGGCAGCGCCGGGTCACCCAGCACGCGCGCGAACGTCTGAACGAAGCGCGCCATCGGCACGGTGTAGACGTCGGAGTTGCTCGGCTTGTTCACCGCCGCCTGCGCGAGTTCGGCGCGGAATGCCGGCTCGGTCAGCGCCGGGTGGTTCATCCCCAATGCCGAGGACGCGAAGAACGTGAACATGTCCAGGTACCGGCTACCGTCGCGGGCGTCGACGAGATACGACCCCGCGGACCGGTCCAGGTCGAGAACCAGATCCAACCCGTCGGTCAGGATGCTGCGCCCCAGTACGTCACGGACGTCGCGGGCATTACCCGCCGAGAGGCCGTCGCCAGAAGTCAGAACAGCGGTCATACCGCCATTCTAACGCAATATTTACAGTCCACATGGCGTACAACAGGAACTATTCCGGTAACGAGACCTGATCATCGTAAAAAGTCTGTAAGATGATGGTGCTTCGCGTGCGTACGTTGGCAATGGTCCGGATCCGCTGCAGCAGGCCTTCCAGCGCCCGCGCCGAGGCAACGCGCACCAGCAGGACGTAGCTTTCGTCGCCGGCCACCGAGTGGCAGGACTCGATTTCGGGGAAGTGCTGCAGCCGCGCCGGGGCATCATCAGGTTGGGAAGGATCGAGCGGGGTGATCGCAACGAACGCCGACAGCATGTGGCCGACGGCCTCGGGGCTGATCCGTGCGGTGTATCCGGTGATGACGCCGCGGGATTCCAGTCGGCGCACCCGCGATTGCACTGCCGACACCGACAACCCTGCCGCCGTCGCCAGGTGCGCCAGCGTCGCCCGGCCGTCGGCTATGAGCTCCCGCACCAGGATTCGATCGACATCGTCAAGCGCTTCGGCCATGGCCGGAGACTACCCCCAGGGCCTATCGGCGGGCAGGAGCGGAGCGACTCGGGGGTCAGCACAGTGACGGTCCCGACGTGGGAGCTGCGCGCCGCGTTCGCCGCCGCCCTGTCCCAGATGTACGGCGCCGAGGTACCGGCCTACACCACACTCGTGGACGTCAGTACGGCCGTGAACCGCGACTGCGCCACCGATGGCCGGCTCGGATCCATCGACCGGGTCACCGCCGAACGGCACGGCGCCATCAGGGTCGGCAGCCCAGCCGAACTCGCCGACGTCGCAAGCCTTTTCGCGGCCTTCGGCATGCACCCGGTCGGGTTCTACGACCTGCGCGAAGCCGCCTCACCAGTCCCCGTGGTCTCCACCGCCTTCCGCCCGATCGAGGCAGAAGAGCTGGACCGCAACCCGTTTCGCATTTTCACCTCGATGCTGGCCACCGAGGACGCCCGCTTCTTCTCCCCCGACCTGCGCACTCGGGTGCAACACTTCGTCGGGCGGCGCCAACTGTTCGACCCGGCATTGCTCGCCCAGGCCCGCCGGATCGCCGCCGACGGCTGCCCGGCAGCCGATGCCGACGAGTTCGTGCGGCGCGCCGTCGCGGCGTTCGCGTTGTCGCGCAGTCCGATCGACAAGGCCTGGTACGACGAGCTCAGCGCCGTCTCCGCCGTCGCCGCGGATATCGCCGGCGTCAGCACCACCCACATCAATCACCTGACCCCTCGCGTGCTCGACATCGACGAGCTGTACCGGCGAATGACGGCCCGCGGCATCACCATGATCGATGCCATCCAAGGCCCGCCCCGTACCGACGGACCGCCGGTCCTGTTACGGCAGACCTCGTTCCGGGCCCTGGCCGAACCACGTACCTTCCGCAACCCGGACGGCAGTGTGTCCGGCGGGAGCCTGCGGGTGCGCTTCGGCGAGGTCGAGGCGCGCGGAGTGGCGTCGACCCCGGCGGGCCGGGAACGCTACGACGCCGCGATGGCCGACCAGCAGCACTGGGATCGGTACTTCCCCGCCACCGACACCGAGATGGCCGCACAGGGCCTGGCCTACTATCGCGGCGGCGACCCCACGAAACCCGTTGTCTACGAGGATTTCCTCCCGGCGTCCGCGGCCGGCATCTTCCGGTCGAACCTGGACCGGGATGCACAACTCGAAGCCACCGACGACCGCTCCGACTACAGCCTCGACTGGATGGCCGGTGTCATCGGCCATCACATCCATGACCCTTACGACCTCTACGAGAAAGCGGCATCATGACCTCTGTGCAGAATCATCTCTTGCCCACCGCCGACCAGCTCCGCGACCGCGTGCGTACCGCGCTGCAGGCCGTCGGTGCCCACGTCACGCTGGGCGAGCCCGGCGCCCACGGCCTGCACGCCAGCACCCCGATCACCGGCGAGGTCCTCTTCACACTTCCCGAGACCACTACCGACGAGGCAGATGTCGCGATCGCCGAGGCGGCGCAGGCGTTTTCCACCTGGCGCACCACCCCGGCCCCCGTGCGCGGTGCGCTCGTGGCCCGGCTGGGTGAGCTGCTCGTCGAGCACAAGGCCGATCTCGGCACGCTGGTGACCATCGAGGCCGGCAAGATCACCTCCGAGGCACTCGGCGAGGTGCAGGAGATGATCGACATCTGCCAGTTCGCCGTCGGCCTCTCCCGGCAGCTGTACGGACGCACCATCGCATCCGAGCGGCCCGGGCACCGGCTCATGGAGACCTGGCATCCGCTCGGGGTGGTCGGCGTCATCACGGCGTTCAACTTCCCCGTCGCCGTCTGGGCCTGGAACACCGCCATCGCGTTGGTGTGTGGCGACACCGTGGTGTGGAAGCCCTCCGAGCTCACCCCGCTGACCGCCGTCGCCTGCCAGGCGCTGCTGGAGCGCGCCGCTTCAGATGTCGGTGCGTCCGAGCATGTCGGTCGCCTGGTGCTGGGCGGCCGCGAGATCGGCGAGCAGCTGGTCGACGATCCGCGCGTGGCGCTGGTGAGCGCGACCGGATCGGTCCGGATGGGCCGGCAGATCGGCCCGCGCGTGGCCCAGCGGTTCGGCAAGGTGCTGCTGGAGCTCGGCGGCAACAACGCCACCGTCGTCACCCCGTCGGCCGATCTCGATCTCGCGGTGCGCGGCATCGTGTTCGCCGCCGCCGGCACCGCCGGGCAGCGCTGCACGACGCTGCGCCGCGTCATCTCGCACCGCAGCGTGGTCGATACGTTGGTGCAGCGCATCGTCACCGCCTACCAGAGCCTGCCGGTGGGCGATCCCGCCGCCGAGGGGACCCTGATCGGCCCGCTGATCCACGAGCGGTCCTACCGCGACATGGTGGGCGCGCTGGAACAGGCCCGCGCCGAAGGCGGCGAGGTCACCGGCGGCGAGCGCGTGCAGCTGCACCCCAGCTCGTACTACGTCACACCGGCGGTCGTGCGGATGCCCGGGCAGACGGCCATCGTGCACCAGGAGACGTTCGCGCCGATCCTGTACGTGCTGACCTACGACACCCTCGACGAGGCCATCGCCCTCAACAATGCCGTGCCGCAGGGGCTTTCGTCGGCGATCTTCACCACCGACATCCGGGAGGCCGAACGCTTCATGGCCGCCGACGGGTCGGACTGCGGCATCGCCAACGTCAACATCGGTACCTCCGGCGCGGAGATCGGCGGCGCGTTCGGCGGCGAGAAGCAGACGGGTGGCGGGCGCGAATCGGGCTCCGATTCCTGGAAGGCTTACATGCGGCGTGCCACCAACACCGTCAACTACTCGTCCGATCTGCCGTTGGCGCAAGGAGTCCAGTTCGGTTGAGCCCGTGATGCGGTAGACATGAGCCCGTGAAGATCGAAGGTGCGGTGGCGGTCGTCACCGGAGCGGGTTCGGGTATCGGCAGATCCATTGCGACGGCGTTGGCCGCCGGCGGTGCATCGGTCGTCGCCGGTGACATCAACGCTGAAGCCGCCGCGAAGACGGCCGCGGGCTTCGGCGGAATCGGCGTCGGTGCCGACGCCTCGTCGGTCGATGGCATCGCGACGCTGCTCGACGCCGCCCGGGAGGCGTACGGGCCGGTGGACATCTACGTGGCGAACGCCGGCATCACCGGGGAGCCCGGACTCGGCGACGACGAAGCCGCGTGGGATCGCATCATCGACATCAACCTGCGCGCGCACCTCCGTGCCGCCAAAGCTCTTGTGCCCGACTGGCTCGAGCGCGGTGCCGGGCACTTCGTCGCCGTCGCCTCGGCGGCCGGCCTGCTCACCCAACTCGGTGCGGCCGGGTACAGCGTCACCAAGCACGCCGCCGTCGGCTTCGCGGAATGGCTCACCATCACCTACGGCGACAACGGCATCGGCGTCAGCTGTGTCTGCCCGATGGGCGTGGACACACCCCTGCTCCGCGGCATGACCGACTCCCCCGACGCCGCGATCCGGGTCGCCGGCAACGCCGTGACGCACGCGGGCAACGTGGTCGGGCCGGACGAGGTCGCCGCGCTCGTGGCCCAGGCCATCGAGGACGGCACGTTCCTGGTACTGCCCCATCCCGAGGTTCTGGAGATGTACCGGCAGAAGGGCGCCGACTACGACCGCTGGATCGCCGGCATGCGGCGGTATCAACGCACCCTCAACCAGTGATGTGGCGCCCACCGGCTCAGCCCGCTCCCCAAACCCCCAACCGTGGGACAACTTCGGGTCGGTCAGCGGACCCGCCGCCAACGTAACGTCACGGCGGAAAAACTGCCCCGATGCCGCCCTGGCGTTACGCTCGCGCCCAGCCCGGTGACCACAGTGGCTCCTGTGACTCGACGCGAGCCACAGGCAGCCGGCGCGGCGCGTCAATGTCGGACCCACCGGGCAGTATGGACACGTGAATTCACTCGACAGGTTCAGTGACCTGACCCGGGAGTGGTTCGCGGCTGCCTTCAGCACCCCCACCCCGGCTCAGGCGCAGGCCTGGCAGGCCATTGCCGACGGGCACAACACACTGGTCATCGCCCCCACGGGGTCCGGCAAGACGCTGGCGGCGTTCCTCTGGGCCATCGACCAGCTGGCCCAGGAGCCCGCCAACACCAACGGCACCAAGGGCACAAAAGTCCTCTACGTCTCACCGCTGAAGGCCCTCGCGGTCGACGTCGAGCGCAACCTGTCCACGCCACTGACCGGCATCACGCGGGTGGCCGAACGCCGGGGTGAGGCGGCGCCCAAGATCACCGTCGGAGTGCGGTCGGGTGACACGTCACCGGCACAGCGCCGTCAATTGATCGCCACGCCGCCGGACATCCTGATCACCACACCCGAGTCGCTGTTCCTCATGTTGACATCGGCCGCCCGGGAGACGCTCGCGACGGTGCGGACCGTGATCGTCGACGAGGTGCACGCGGTCGCGGCCACCAAACGCGGTGCGCACCTGGCGCTTTCACTGGAACGTCTCGATCAGTTGCTCGACAAGCCGGCGCAACGCATCGGCCTGTCCGCGACCGTCAAACCACCCGAAGAGGTGGCCCGCTTCCTGTCCGGGGCCGCCCCCACCACCATCGTCAAACCACCGGCCACCAAAACCTTCGACCTGAGCGTCGAGGTACCGGTGCCAGACATGACCAATCTCGACGGCGGCACCATCTGGCCCGATGTCGAGGAACGCATCGTCGACCTGATCGAATCGCACAATTCGTCGCTGGTGTTCGCCAATTCCCGGCGGCTCGCCGAACGACTCACGGCCCGGCTCAACGAGATTCACGCCGCCCGGTCCGGCATCGAGTTGCCGGGCGAGCGCAACCCGCAGGTCGGCGGCGGCGCGCCGGCGAATCTCATGGGCAGTGGCCAGACGTTCGGCGCGCCGAGCCTGCTCGCCAAGGCTCATCATGGCTCGGTCAGCAAAGAGGCCCGCGCCCAGGTCGAAGACGACCTCAAGAGCGGACGGCTCAAAGCCGTGGTCGCCACGTCCAGCCTGGAACTCGGCATCGACATGGGCGCCGTCGATCTGGTCATCCAGGTCGAGGCGCCGCCGTCGGTCGCCAGCGGCCTGCAGCGCATCGGCCGCGCCGGCCACCAGGTCGGCGAGATCTCCGAGGGTGTGCTGCTGCCCAAACACCGCACCGACCTCATCGACTGTGCCGTCACGGTGCAGCGCATGCGCGCCGGCGAGATCGAAACCCTGCAGGTACCGGCCAACCCGCTCGACGTGCTGGCCCAGCACACCGTCGCCGCCGCCGCTCTCGAGCCGCTCGATGCCGACCGTTGGTTCGACGCCGTCCGGCGCAGCGCGCCGTTCGCCGCGCTGCCGCGCAGTGCGTTCGAAGCGACGCTGGACCTGCTGGCCGGCAAGTACCCGTCCACCGAATTCGCCGAGTTGCGGCCGCGGCTGGTCTATGACCGCGACACCGGAACCCTGACCGCCCGGCCCGGCGCGCAACGACTGGCCGTGACCTCCGGCGGTGCCATCCCGGACCGCGGCATGTTCACCGTCTATCTGGCCACCGGTGACGAAAAGCCTTCGCGGGTAGGCGAACTCGACGAGGAGATGGTGTACGAGTCGCGTCCCGGCGACGTCATCTCCCTGGGCGCCACCAGCTGGCGGATCACCGAGATCACCCATGATCGCGTGTTGGTCCTGCCCGCTCCGGGCCAGCCCGCCCGGTTGCCGTTCTGGCGGGGCGACGCGGTCGGTCGTCCCGCCGAACTGGGTGCGGCCATCGGCGCCTTCACCGGAAAGCTCGCCGGACTGTCTCGCACCGAATTCGAAGAGTATTGCAGCACAATGGGTTTCAACGCCTACGCCACCGACAACCTGTGGCAGCTGCTGGACGAGCAGCGGCAGGCCACCGGCACGGTGCCAACCGACACCACCTTCGTGGTGGAACGGTTCCGCGACGAGCTCGGCGACTGGCGAATCATCTTGCACTCCCCCTACGGGCTGCGGGTACACGGACCGCTGGCGCTGGCTGTGGGTCGGCGGATCATGGAGCGCTACGGCATCGACGAGAAGCCGACGGCATCCGACGACGGCATGGTGCTGCGGCTGCCCGACACCGGTGAAAACCCGCCCGGTGCAGACATTTTCGTCTTCGATGCCGACGAGATCGAGACCATCGTGACGGCCGAGGTCGGCGGGTCGGCGCTGTTCGCGTCGCGCTTCCGCGAATGTGCGGCACGGGCGCTGCTGTTGCCGCGGCGCCACCCCGGTAAGCGGTCGCCGTTGTGGCACCAGCGGCAGCGAGCCGCCCAGCTGCTGGACATCGCCCGTAAGTACCCGGATTTCCCGATCGTGCTGGAGACCGTGCGGGAGTGCCTGCAGGACGTCTACGACGTCCCGATGCTCACCGAGTTGATGCGGCGCGTCGCGCAACGACGGATCCGGGTTCTCGACGTGCAGACCGCCACGCCGTCACCCTTCGCCGCATCGTTGCTGTTCGGCTACGTCGGCGCATTCATGTACGAGGGCGACAGCCCGCTGGCGGAACGGCGCGCTGCCGCATTGTCGTTGGACGCCACCCTGCTCGCCGAGCTGCTGGGCCGGGTCGAACTGCGCGAACTACTCGATCCCGACGTGGTGGCCTCGACCAGTCGCCAGCTGCAACACCTGACCGAGGACCGGGCCGCCCGCGACGCCGAGGGCATCGCCGACCTCCTGCGACTACTCGGACCCCTGAGCACCGAGGAACTGCGGCAGCGTTGCACCGCAAGCGATGTCGAGGCGTGGTGCGCCACCCTGCAAGCCGCCAAACGCGCGGTCTCGGTGACATTCGCAGGGCAAAGCTGGTGGGCCGCGGTCGAGGACATGGGGCTGCTGCGCGACGGCCTCGGCGTCGCAGTACCCGTCGGCGTGCCGGCCAGTTTCACCGCGACGGTGTCCGACCCGCTGGGCGAACTGCTCGGCCGTTACGCCAGGACCAACGGGCCGTTCACTACCATCCAGGCGGCCGCCCGGTTCGGCCTGGGACATCGCGTGACCGCTGACGCCCTCAGCCGGATGGTGTTGGACGGCAAGCTCATCCGTGGCGAGTTCACCGACATTCCCGACAGCGTCGACCAACAGTGGTGTGACGCAACGGTTCTGAAGATTCTGCGCCGCCGGTCACTGGCCGCGCTGCGGGCCCAGATCGAACCCGTCAGCACCACCGCGTACGCCCGCTTCCTGCCCGCGTGGCAGCAGTTCGGCGACGCCCACGGCATCGACGGGCTGGCATCGGTCATCGAACAACTTGCCGGCGTGCCGATTCCGGCGTCTGCGGTCGAACCGCTCGTCTTCGGCCAACGGGTGTCGGACTACCAACCAGCCATGCTCGACGAACTGCTGGCCTCGGGTGAAGTCACCTGGTCGGGGGCCGGCCAGATCGGCGGAAACGACGGCTGGATCGTGTTCCACCGGGCCGACACCGCGCCGCTGTCGCTGGCGCCGGGCACCGAGATCGAGTTCACCGACACGCACCGCGAGCTGCTGGATACCTTGGCCAACGGCGGTGCCTACTTCTTCCGGCAGCTGGCAGCCAGCGACGCCCCCGAGGACAGCGCCGGCGCGAAACAGGCGCTGTGGGAATTGATCTGGGCCGGCTGGGTTACCGGCGACACCTTTGCCCCGGTACGGGCGATGCTCGGCAATGCCGGGCGAAAGCCGGGGGGTGCCCACCGGCAGCGGCAGCGCCCGCCCCGGCTCAGCCGCTACAGCGTGGCCCGGCCGCAGGCCCGCACGGTGGACCCGACCGTCGCCGGGCGCTGGTCAGCGCTGCCGGCGGCCGAACCCGAATCGACTGTGCGCGCCCACTTTCAGGCCGAGCTGCTGCTGAACCGCTACGGCGTCGTCACCCGCGGCGCGGCCGACGGCCTACCCGGCGGATTCGCCTCGTTGTACAAAGTCCTGACCGCGTTCGAGGAAGCCGGCCGCTGCCAGCGCGGGTATTTCATCGAATCGCTTGGTGGCGCACAGTTCGCGGTGGCCTCGACGGTGGACCGGCTGCGCAATTATCTCGACAGCGTCGATCAGAGCAACCCCGACTACAACGCCATCGTCTTGGCCGCCACCGACCCCGGCAATCCCTACGGCGCCGCGCTGCCGTGGCCCGAGGTCGCGGGCCACCGGCCCGGCCGCAAAGCGGGCGCACTGGTGGCGTTGGTCGACGGCGAGTTGGTGTGGTTCCTGGAGCGCGGCGGCAAGTCGCTGTTGTCTTTCGACGCCACCCCGGAACAACAACGTGCGGCCGCCGGCGCGCTGGCGGACCTGGTGAGTGCGGGGCGCTTGCAGTCGTTGTTGATCGAAAAGGTCAACGGGGAGCCCGTGCTGGCGCCGGCACCCGACGCCGAGCAGGCACAGGTCCACGCCGCGCTGACCGACGCCGGGTTCTCGCGGACGCCACGGGGGCTGCGGCTCCGCTAGGCGTCTGGCTTCACGTTCGGCAATATCGAGACCATGGATATCGGTTTGTCCGACGCCGACATCGCAGCGATGACGCCGGCCGAGCGGCAGGACCTCATCACGCGACTGCAACGTCCGCGGGATGAAGTGTTCCCACCGGCGATGGCCACCAGGATGCGGCGCATCCGGCTGACGTTGATGACCGGCAGCAGCATCGTGTTGATCCCGTGGGTCGTCTACCTCGGTTTCGCACTTCCCGACAACTACACGGCGCACAACTGGCCCGCGACGTGGATCGGCTTCGACGTTCTACTGGTCGCATTCATGACAGCGACGGCCGTGTTGGGCTGGTTGCGTCGACAACTGGTTCTACTCACCGCGTTCACGACCGGGGTGCTGCTGGCGTGTGACGCCTGGTTCGACGTCATGACCTCAGACTTCGGGCACGACGCGACCGTGCCATTGATGACTGCGGCGTTGATCGAGCTGCCCCTGGCTGTACTCATGATCTCCGGTGCAGTTCGGATTCTCCGTCTGACCGCGACGCGGCTGTGGTTCCTCGAACCCGGTGCGCCCCTGTGGCGGCTGCCGCTGCTCCCCTGACCCGCCCCGACAGGGAGTCCGCGGGCGGCCTCTAGGCCGGATGTGCGCGCAGCCAGTCGAGGACCTGCTGCGCGTGCGTGTTCGGTGGGAAAATCGGATAGAAGACGTGCTCAATTCGGCCGTCCCGGACGACCAGCGTGAGCCGTGTGTAGAGCCGCGGGTAGCCGTCGGCAGCGAACGTCGGTAGCTGCAAAGCCTCAGCCAGGGCGAACGATTCATCCGACAGCATGTGGAATGGCAATCGCAGCCGCCGCACCACCTCCGCCTGATAGTCGACATCCTGGCTCGACACGCCCCAGACTTCCTCGACACCAGCGTCTTTCAGCTCGGCAAAGTGGTCACGGAAATCGCATGCCTCGGTCGAGCAGCCACGCGCTCCTGGAATCGCGTCCCACCCCTCGGGGATGTCGGCGCCGGGACGGCCGGTGAGCGGGTACAGATACAGAATCGTCCGTCCCGCCGGCAGGCTCCCTAGCCGGACGGGGCCACCGCCGCTCGACTTCAGCGTGATGTCGGGGACCCACAGTCCCACCAGATGGTCTGCCGCGCCGTCGTCTTCGGGGACCGGAAGGCCCGCGGGAAGTGTCGTGTAGTCCGTCACCTGCTCATACTCCTTATCGAACTCACGGCACGCGGCAGCGTTGAGCCGCGCCGTGAGGGCCTGTCGTCGCTGCGTCAGCGCCGCGATGGTCTCGTCGAGAACCGCGATGCCGTCCCGATAGGCCGCCAGCGACTCGGGACACTCGTCACTGTGCTCGTGGCCGTGGCGCAGGCAATCGATGAACGGCCGGGCCTTCGACGGGGAGATGCCGACGGCGGCCAGCGCACGCACTTCGCTGACGATCTGCACATCGTCTTCGGAGTAGTCCCGGTACCCATTGGGCAGGCGCAGCGGCTCCAGCAGGCCGAGGTCCTCGTAGTACCGCACGGCCTTGGTCGACGCGCCCGTTCGCCGGGCCAGCTCAGAAATCTGCATGGTCAATGTCCTCAGACAGAGGGTAAACACTGCCGCCAGGGGCAAGGTCAAATCAATCAGTCATACAGTGAAGTCATGGCCCTGCACACCCCGCTCACCGAGTTGTTCGGCATCGACCACCCGATCGTTTTGGCGCCGATGGGTGACGTATCCGGTGGCCGGCTGGCGGCCGCGGTGTCCGAGGGCGGCGGGCTTGGCCTGATCGGCGGCGGCCGCGGTGACCTGACGATGCTGGCCACCGAATGCCAGTTGGCCAGGCAAGGCACCGAAAAGCCCTGGGGGGTCGGCCTGCTCACCTGGGCGGTGAATCAGGAGATCGTCGACTGGGTCATCGCCCAGCAGCCGGCCGCCATCATCTTGTCTTTTGGCGACCCGGCCCCGTTCGCCAAAGCCATCCATGACGCCAACATCCCGCTGCTGTGCCAGGTCCACAGCCTCGATGAGGCCAAGCAGGCGCTCGATGCCGGGGTTCAGGCGCTGGTGGCGCAGGGCCGAGAGGCCGGCGGTCACCACGGCGGCCGTTCGACGCTGCCGTTCGTCCCTGCAGTCGTCGACGTGGCACACGATATCCCGGTGCTGGCGGCAGGCGGTATCGGTGACGGGCGCGGCCTGGCCGCGGCCCTGACCCTCGGCGCCGCGGGCGCGATGATCGGCACCCGATTCGAGGCCACCCACGAGTCCCTGCTCAGCGCCACCGAATCGAAGGTCATGCTCAAGGCGAAGGCGGCAGACACCACTACCGGCCGCGCCATCGACATCGCCGCCCGGCCGCTCGAGACGCGCTGGCCGGCACAGTATCCCGCGCGGACATTGCGCAGCGTCTTCACCGATGAGTGGCAGGACCGCGATGCCGAGCTGGATGCGGATCCCAAGGCCCAGCGGGAGTTCCGCACCAAGGTCGCCGAGCTGGACATGGACTACGTGCCGATCTGGGCCGGCGAGGCCCTGGACCTGATCGACGAGCTCGAACTGGCCGCGCCCCTGGTCCAGAAGATCGCCCATGATGCCGAACGCGCACTGGCCCGAGCCCACGCCCATATCCGCTGATGCCCGAAGGCGACACCGTCTGGCACACGGCAGCGATCCTCCACGAGGCGCTGCAGGGAAAGACGCTGACGCGCTGCGATATTCGCGTTCCGAAGTTCGCGACCGTCGACCTCACCGGCCAGACGGTCGATGAGGTGATCAGCCGCGGCAAGCACCTGTTCATCCGCACCGCCGAGGCCAGCATCCACTCGCACCTCAAGATGGAGGGCAAGTGGCAAGTCAGCACCAAACCGAGACGGCCCGATCACCGAACCAGAATCATCCTGGAAACCAAGGACATTCAAGCGGTGGGCACCGAGCTCGGCACGCTGGAGATCCTCCGACGAGACCACGACGAGGAGCCCGTCAAACACCTCGGCCCCGATCTCCTTGGCCCGGACTGGGATCCACAAAGAGCAGCAGCCAATCTCACCCAGGACCCCGACAGGCCGCTACACGAAGCGCTGCTCGACCAACGCAATCTCGCGGGCGTCGGCAACGTCTACGCCAATGAGTTGTGTTTCGTCGTCGGCCGTCGCCCGACGGCGCCGGTCAGCACAGTGAAAGACCCGCTGCGGCTGGCGCAGCGGGCCCGGGACATGTTGTGGCTGAACAGGAACAGATGGAGCAGGACCACAACGGGTGATACCCGGCCCGGCCGCGGACTCTGGGTGTACGGCCGGGCCGGGCAGGCGTGTCGCAGGTGCGGGACGCCGATCGAATCAGCCGGCCGACACCGGCATGAGAACCTCGACGTCGTCGGCGACCTCAACAACCTCACTGACCGGATCACCTTCTGGTGCCGGCTTTGTCAGCCATGAGTCCGGCAGGGCCAGCCGGCAGATCTTCTTCACCACCGAGAAGAACTGCTTGTGGATCGGGCCGCTGTTGTAGGGCAGGTCGTACTTCTCGCACAACGCCTTGACCTCCGGCGAGATTTCCGCGTAGCGGTGCGCCGGGATGTCGGGGAACAGGTGGTGCTCGATCTGGAACGACAGGTTGCCGCTGAAGATGTGGAACCACTTGCCGCCGGTCAGGTTTGCCGAACCCAGGAGCTGGCGGTAGTACCACTGCCCGCGGGTCTCGCTCTTGGTCTCCTCGACGGTGAACTCGTGGGTGCCCTCGGGGAAGTGGCCGCAGAAGATGATGGTGTAGGACCAGATGTTGCGCATCAGGTTGGCGGTCATGTTGCCGGCGAACACGAACGGCAGGAACGGCCCGGCCAGCAGCGGGAACGCCACGTAGTCCTTGACGGTCTGCTTGCGGACCTTGGCCCACATCTCCCGCAGCATGTCCTTCTTGTCCCGCAGGCGGATTTCACCGGTGCGGATGCGTTCGGCCTCCAACTCGTGCAGCGCGACGCCGTACTGGAAAAACACCATCAGCAGGAAGGCGTACACCGGGTTGCCCAGGTAGTACGGGCTCCACTTCTGGTCCTCGCTCATCCGCAGGACGCCGTAGCCGATGTCGCGGTCCATGTCGACGATGTTGGTGTAGGTGTGGTGCATGTAGTTGTGCGAGTGCCGCCACTGGTTGGACGGGCAGGCCGAATCCCATTCGAAGTTCTGGCCGCGCAACGCCGGGTCGCCCATCCAGTCGTACTGGCCGTGCATGACGTTGTGGCCGATCTCCATGTTGTCCAGGATTTTCGACAGGCCGAGCATCACGGTGCCGACGGGCCAGGCCGGGGGCAGGAACAGCAGGGCGCGGCCACCGATCTCCAGCTTGCGCTGCATGGCGATGATGTTGCGGATGTAGTCGGAGTCGCGGTCGCCCAGGTCGGCGAGGTGGCGTTCACGAATGGTGTCGAGCGCGCGGCCGAACTCGTCGAACTGCTCGGGGGTCAGGGGGGCGGGACGTCGAGCCATGATTCGTCTCCTTTGTGTGTGGGCTGGTGGTGGGGGTCTAGAGGTCGATCTGGACGTCGCCGCAGGGCGCGGTCACGCAGATTTGGACGTTTTCGTCAGGGGCGGTCGAGACCGCGCCGGTGATCAGGTTCTTCACCGGGCCGCTGATCTTCTTGCGGGTGCAGGTGTGGCAGATGCCCATGCGGCAGCCGTTGGTCGGGTTGAGCCCGGCGGCCTCGGCCTGCTCGAGGATGGAGCGGCCGTCGTCGACCACGTCGACCTTGCTCTCGGTGAAGGCGACGTTGCCGCCGGAGGCATCGGTCGGGACGGCGATGACCGGGGGCACGAAGCTCTCCGACTGGGCGCCCGGCAGCAGGTCCTTGACCGCGTCGACCAGTGCGGGCGGCCCGCAGACGAACACCGCGTCGGGGTTGGGCATGGCGGCGGCCAGGTGGTCGGGACCGAAGTGGCCGCTCAGGTCGCCGCGGTTGGAGCGGGTGTAGCTGTGCAGCACCTTGACGCCCGGGGTGGCGGCCAGCTCGGTGGCGTAGGCAGCCTCTTCGGGGTTGCGGGCGTAGTGGAGGAACGCGACCTCGCCGTCGAAGTTCTCCTCGCGCAAGGTGCGCAGCATCGACAGCACCGGCGTGATGCCGCTGCCGCCGGACACCAGGAGGATGCGGCGCGGACGAACCGCCGGGAGGACGAAGTCGCCGCCGACGGAGTCGAGGTGGACGACCATGCCGGGCTCCGCGTGCTCGAACAGGTGGGTGGAGACCTGGCCGCCGTCGTGCAGGCCGACGGTCAGCTCGATCACCGGGCTGCCCTCGGAGTTGGCCGGCGAGTAGCACCGGGTACGGCGACGGCCGTCGATCTCGACGGTCAGGTTGATGTGCTGGCCAGCTTTGAAGCCCTGCCAGGCGTCGTTGGGCTGCAGGGTCAGGGTGACGCTGCGCGGCGTCTGCCGACGGACGGCGACGACTTTGGCGCGCGCGTCGTTGACAGTCCAGGTGCGATCGAAAACCTCGGTGTACCGGTCCACGCCGTGCGGGCCGGTGAGGATTCCAACCAGGGCGGAGCGCCGTACTCGGCGGCTCAAAGTTTCGGTGAACATATGTACACAGTGACGGACTTCAACCGTTCGAGTCAAGACTTAAATCGCTGGTTGTTGCTGGGATCACACGGTGAACATACGTACCCATAACTCATACACATTCGTACCGATCTGCGGTTTCGTCACCCTGTGTAAACTTTGTTCGGTGAACAGCCGTACCCCTGGTTCACGCGACCGGAGGTCCAGCCGCTCATCAAGCTCCCGCGTCCAGGACAACCTCTCGCGCGAAGAGCGCAAGGAAGCCACCCGCCGCGCGATCATCGCGGCCGCCCTCAAGCTGCTCGACGAGGACAGTTTCAGCGCGCTCAGCCTGCGTGAGGTCACCCGTGAGGCCGGCATCGTGCCCGCCGCCTTCTATCGGCACTTCGAAAGCATGGACGCCCTCGGCCTGGTACTGATCGATGAGTCGTTCCGCGCCCTGCGCGAGATGCTCCGTGGTGCCCGCGCCGGCCAACTCGACCCCAAACGCATCATCGAGTCCTCCGTCGACATCCTGTTCAACAGCGTCGCCGAACGCCCCGAGCACTGGCGCTTCATCAGCCGTGAACGCAACAGCGGCGTCACCGCGCTGCGCTATGCGATCCGCACGGAAATCCGGCTGATCACCTCGGAGCTCGCGATCGACCTGGGCCGACTGCCCGGGCTCACCACCTGGAGCGCCGAAGACCTGAACATCGTGGCCGGCCTGTTCGTCAACACGATGATGACCACCGCCGAATCCATCGATGATGCGAACGACGCCAAGGCACTGGACGACGTCAAGCGAACCGCGCGCAAGCAGCTCCGCATGATCGCGGTCGGTGTGGCCGGGTGGCACAGCAGCTGATTCGGCGCACAAAAAGTGTGGGATTCAGTGCAGCTGGTTGCTCCTGACTGGTGAGACAGCCATGATGAATTTCTTGACTTTGCCGGGAGTCCGCCGTGACCAGTGCCCACGCGAGGTCGGCAGCAGCCGACGACGACGACGCGGCGCTCGCGGTTGCCGCCGCGGCGGGTGACCGGGCGGCCTTCGCCGCCATCTATGACCGCTATGCCAGCCGCTTGTACGACTTCTGCATCGGCATGCTGCGAGACCGCGATGCCGCTGCGGACTGCGTCCAGGACGTCTTCGTCACGGCCGCCAGCCGTCTCGATCAACTCCGCGAGCCCGATCGTCTGCGCTCCTGGCTGTATGCGGTCGCCCGCAACGAGGCACTCGCCCGGATCCGGGCTCGTCGCCGCGAACAGCCCAGCGACGAGCTGCCCGAAATCGTCAGCGGGGAACCGGATTTGGCGACTCTGGCGGCGCGCAGCGAGCTTGCGAAACTGATCGGCGACGCCTGCGGCGGCCTCGCCGATCGCGATCAGTTGATACTGGAGTTGTCCTACCGCCAAGGGCTGACTGGCCCCGAACTTGCTGAAGCGTTGGGAGTCTCAGCGAAAAACGCCAACACGTTGGTCGAACGGTTGCGGGAGACCATCGCCCGGTCCCTGGGCGCACTATTGGTATGTAGGCAGGTCCGCGCCGATCCGCAGCGGTGCCCCGAACTGGCCACGATCCTCGACAATTGGGACGGCCAATTCACGGTACTGATGCGCAAACGCGCCGCGCGACACATAGATTCCTGCCCGGTCTGCGAAGAGCAGCGCACCAAGATGGTCACTCCCACCGCCTTGCTGGGCAGTACACCGCTGCTCATCCCGGCGCCCGAGTGGCTGCGCGAGGCGACGCTGGCACACGCGGGCGACGTCCTTCCGGGTGCCAGCTCAGGTGGATCGCCTGCTGCAAACCACTCATGGTGGCCACCGCACGACGTGGACGTCTCTGATCTGCCCGATGCGCAGAAAGATTCAAAGCCCGGCTATCTCAGACGCCACGCCCTGGCGGTGACCGGGGTCGCCGCACTCGTGGCGGCCGGCGGTGCTGTCTACCTGAGTACGCCTCAGGTCTTCAACGTCGATCACACGAGCGTGACCGGTCAGCCGTCGTCATCGTCAGCTCCGTCGACGCCGAACACACCCAACGAGAACCACCTCAAATTGGCGCCGCCCAGCCCGACAGAGCCGGCGGGCAACACGGAACGGACCGCACTACCAACTGATTCGACCGGACCCGTGGCGCCGCCGGTCAGCCAGGCGCCGATCATTCTGCCGGGCAATCCCGATCCGCCGGTGGCATCTCCGCACCGCTCCCGGCCGGTCCCGCCGGTGCAACCCCCGAGCACGCCGGGTGGTCCCGTGACTCCCCCGATCAATTCGGGTGGTCCTGTCACGCCCCCGGGCGGTGACGAGGGTCCCGTCACGCCACCGAAATCCGGACCGATCGTCGATCCCGGCCCGCCCCAGCCACCCAAGCCGCCATCGACACCGCCGACGGCGTCGACCGGACGAGCACCGGCCCCCGGACACCTACCACCACGCCAGGAAGGCGGGTCGAACAACTGTGTCCCGCCGGCCTGTATCCAGCCGTCGGGACCACTCGGATAGCACTGTCGCACAAACGAATTCGGCCCGTCACCTCAGGGATGACGGGCCGTCTTCGATCTCGCCGACTTCAGTGGATCACCGCCAGCGGATGAGGCACACCGACGGGGTTCTGGATGTAGGTCTGCCGCGTGTAGTCCCCCAGCCAATTGCCGTTTGGGTGGAAACCCGCCGCGCCGTACAGCGAGCAGATCTGGTCCATCTCCTTGCCGGGGACGACCTCCAACCGGTACGAGCCGCGGACCGCTCCCGCGGCGTAGGCGCCCGGGTTGGTGAGGCACGACTCCTTGAAGGCGTCGAACTGCGCATCGGCCTGAGAGAGAGGCGACAGCGCCGTGGCACCGGCGGCAACGACGCCGGATGCGATGACGAACTTGGCGGTCGCAGCGAGGACGCGCTGCCGGGTTGATGCGGTGCTGGCCATGATGATCTCCTTCAGGACGTACCCGGCCCCTGTCGGCCGCGTTCGTGTACTAGGAGCGTCAGGACGCTGGGATTCCCACACTTTTTCGGAGGACATCTGCGCCACCTCGGTTCCGCTGCTACGCCGCACCGTGGCGTACCAGGGACCGCAACTCGCGCAGACGTCTGCCAAGAAGTGTGGGAATTGCCGAGGCCGTCCGCTCCTACCAGGTGAACGCAGGCCATGGGGCCTGACATCACACTTGGAGGCAGCCATGACCCACAACAACACCCACGCTCGGAAGCTGTCGTTGGCAGCAGTCGCGCTCATGATCGCGACGCTCGGGCTCGGCACCGCGGCGACGGCCGGCGCCGTCGACAACAACCGGGGCGACGGTGGGTTCCTGGCCTGCTACAAGGAGATGATCAGCCATGCTCCCCACGATCCGCCCACCCAGGACGACGCCGACATCGCCACACACGACTGCTGCCTCAACACCGGCGGATCGTGGAGTTCGAGCGACTACCACCACGGCTTCTGCATTTGGCCGCCCGCCGACGCGCAGTCGGGACAGCACCCCAAGCCCGGCACCAAGCTGATCCCCCGCGGCGAGCCGCTGCCGACCAGGCAGCTCTCGTAGCACAGTCTGCAGGCCGCGCTGCACGTCGAGAACCGCAGCCAGACTCTCGCCGCCTCGGCCCAGATCGATTTGGCGGCAAAGGCGTTCGGCAACCGGTAGGCGATTACGCCACCAGCGACGGATTCGCGGGCAGGCGCTTTTTCAGTCGTGCCACCCGGTGCAGCTGGCCGAAGATGTTCATCGACGTGAGCATCGGGATACCGCCGATGAAAGTGCGAAACGACGGATGGCCACCGTGCACCTGCAGCTCGTAGAGGCACCCGACGACGTAGAAGAAGCCCATGGTGAAAAGGACTGCGGGTATCGCGTAGGCGAGCGGCGAGCCGGCGTCCGACACCAATTCGTTCGCATAGTCGATCTCGTCCTGCGACATCGGTTGACCTTCACGCACTTTGGCCAGTACCGCTTTGTGGGCACCAACCTGTTCGCCCAATACGGCGGGTGGGCGCCGCTCCAGCCCCCGCACGTACACGAAGACGCACGCGAGGAAGGTCAGTGCCATCAGCCCGGCGAGGATTGTCAGGCCGCCCCACAGCTCCATGCCCGTCATGCGTCTCCTCCGTGGCTTCGCGCACCTGCACCCGATCCACTGACCGCGGGATCGCCGTCCTCCCACAGCAGCAGCTGACGCACCGACTGCCGGGATCCGTAGGGCTGCAGCATCTGGCTGGCCGGGCGCGGCCGCACCTTGAGCGGCCACCAGAACCACCGCCCGAGCAGCACGGCGATGGCCGGCGTCATGAACGACCGGACGATCAATGTGTCGAACAGCAGACCGAGGGCGATTGTCGTCCCGATCTGGCCGAGCACCCTCAGGTCGGCGAACACGAAGGACGCCATGGTCGCGGCGAACACCAGCCCGGCCGAGGTCACCACCGCGCCGGAGCCGGCCATCGCGCGGATGATGCCGGTATTGATGCCGGCGTGGATCTCTTCCTTGAACCGCGAGATGAGCAGCAGGTTGTAATCCGACCCCACCGCCAGCAGCAGAATCACGGCCAGCGCCAACACGATCCAGTACAGGTCGATGCCGAAGATGTCCTGCCAGATCAGGACGGACAGGCCGAATGAGGCGCCCAGCGACAGTGCCACGGTGCCGACGATGACCAAGGCCGCGACAATGCTTCGGGTGATGAACATCATCACCAGCAGAATCAGGCTCAGCGCGGCGATACCGGCGATCATGAGGTCGTACTTGGCGCCCTCCTGGATGTCTTTGTAGGTGGCGGCCGTGCCGGCAAGATAGATCCTCGATCCGCCCAGCGGAGTGCCCTTGACGGCCTGCTGCGCCGCGTGCCTGATGGCGGCGATGTGCGAAATGCCTTCCGGCGTAGCGGGATCGCCGTCGTGCGTGATGATCATCCGCGCGGCCTTGCCATCCGGTGACATGAACAGCTTCATGCCGCGCTGGAACTCGGGGTTGGTGAACGCTTCCGGCGGCAGATAGAACGAGTCGTCGGTTTTCGACGCGTCGTACGCCTGCCCCAATGCGGTGGCGTTCTGCAGCGACGCGGCGGCCTGATCGTTGAGGCCCGAGTTGGTGGCGTAATTCGTCATCGTCAGCTCGCGGTTCGTCTGCTGACTGGCGATCTGCGGCGGGATCAGCGCGAGCAGTTTCGGCTGCAGCGCATCGAGTTTCCCGATACTGCCGGCGACATCGCCCAGCTGATCGGTCAGATCATCGATGCCGTCGAGTGCGTCGAAGACCGACCGCAGCGCGGCACAGATCGGGATGTCGAAACAATGCGGCTCCCAATAGAAGTAATTGCGCAACGGCCGGAAGAAATCGTCGAAATTGGCGATCTTGTCCCGCAGGTCCTTGGCGGTGGCGACGGTGTCCTGAAACGCCTTGGCCTGCTCATGGGTGAGGGCGCCCGATTGCTGTTGCAGCGAATACTGTTGCCGCAGAATGTCGATCGACTTGTTGATCACATCCACCTGCTTGAGCAGGTCAGCGCTACGCGCCTGCTGGAAGGGCAGGTTGTTGATCTGCCCGGAATTTCCGGCACTGATCAAGAATGGTATGGACGAGTGGTCCAGAGGTGTGCCGAGCGGTCGGGTGATCGACTGCACCTGCGCGATGCCGTCGGTGTGGAAGACCGCCTTCGCGACGCGCTCCAGCAGGATCATGTCTGTGGAGTTACGCAGATCATGGTCGGCTTGGATCATCAGCAGTTCGGGATTGAGCCGGGCCTGCGAGAAGTGGCGTTCGGCGGCAGCGTAGCCGATGTTGGCCGGGGCGCTGGCAGGCATGTACGGGCGGGTGTCGTAGCTCGTCTTGTATCCGGGCAGGGCGATCAGGCCGATCAGGGCCACCGCGACGGTGACGACCAGGATGGGGCCGGGCCACCGCACGATGGCGGTGCCGATGCGCCGCCAGCCTTGGGTCTGCAGCTGACGCACGGGTTCGAAGAGGCCGAAGTGCCTGCCGATACCCAGCAGCGCGGGTGCGAGCGTCAACGCGGCGACCACGGCGACGAGAACGCCGGTCCCGGCGGGGATTCCGAGGCTCTGGAAGTACGGGAGCCGGGTGAACGTCAGACAGAACACGGCACCGGCGATGGTCAGCCCCGATCCCAGGATGATGTGCGACGTCCCGTGATACATCGTGTTGTACGCGGTGACGCGGTCCTGCCCGGCGTAGCGGGCTTCGTGGAACCGGCCGAGGATGAAGATCGCATAATCGGTGCCGGCGGCAATGACCAAGAGCGTCAACAGGTTTGTCGAGTACGTCGACAACTCGATGATGCCGGCGTTGGCCAGCGAGGCGACGACGCCGCGCGACGCCGTCAGTTCCATCATCACCGTGAAGATCACCATGATCACCGTGGTGAATCGGCGGTAGAGCGAGAACAGCATCACCATGATCACGCCGATGGTGATCAGCGTGGTCTTGAGGGTGCCGTGACGGCCGACCTCGAACTGGTCGGTGATCAGGGGCGCGGCGCCCGTGAGGTACACCTTGAGACCCGGTGGCGGCGGCGTGTTCTCGATGATCCTGCGGACAGAGTCGACGGACTCGTTGGCCAGCGACTCCCCCTGGTTGCCGGCGAGGTAGACCTGCACCAGCGCCGCCTTGCCGTCCGCACTCTGCGATCCGGCTGCCGTCAGCGGGTCGCCCCAGAAGTTCTGCACGTGCTGGACGTGTTTGGTGTCGGCGGTGAGTTTGTCGATCAGGCCGTCGTAGTAGTGGTGCGCGGCGGCCCCCAGCGGCTGGTCGCCCTCGAGGACGATCATCGCCGAACTGTCGGAATCGAACTCGTGGAACACCTTGCCGATCTGCTTCGCCGCCTGTAGCGACGGCGCGTCTGTCGGGCTCAGCGAGACGTTATGCGATTCGGCCACCGTCTCCAACTGCGGCACAAAGACATTCGTCACCACGGCCAGCGCCAGCCAGAAGAAGGCGATGAGCACCGAGTATCGGCGGATGAAGTCCGGAACGCGGTTGGTGCTCATCCGGATTTGTCCAGACAGTAGGTGAAGGCGTGCACGGTGTTGACCGTTCTCTCGTCTTTGACGGCGTCGTCGATCGTGATGCGGCAGCCGATCGAGTCGCTGTCGCCCTGGGCCTGGACGTTGACGAACACCGCCGGCTGAGTGGTGGTCGTGTCGTAGGCCCAGGGCAACCTGACGGCGTCGGCGCGCTGCGGTTGAGCGTTGACGTCCAGGTAGGTGACAGTGGCGACGGCGCCCGGCGGTCCGAAGACCTCCATCACCACATGCTTGGGGTTGAACGGCACGATGTCATTCACCGCGCCGTTCGGGGTGGACGTGACGTCATGCGAGGCGAAAACGCCGTGCAGCCGGAACACCGCGAACCCGGCGATCACAACCACCACCACCGCCACCACATACATCCAGTGGCGACCCAGCTGGCGCCTGATCGGAAACCGCTGCATCCGTTACCCTTTCGCACCGGCATGCGTGGACTGCGCGGAACGTCTCTCTAGCGTGGCTAATCAAGAAGGTTGACGGTATGACATTAAACCCGTCGGGGCTATAATTCAACACGTAATGAATTCTGTGAATGAGGGAGTCGAATGGCCCAGCGACCCTCCCGCGGCGGACGCCGCCCGGGGCCCAACGGCACCCGCGAGGCCATCGAGGAGACCGCACGAAAGCTGTTCGCGGAACTCGGATACGAGCGCACGTCCCTGCGACAGGTCGCACTGCAGGCCGGCGTCGACCCCGCTCTGGTCAGCCACTTCTATGGCAAGAAATGGGACCTGTTCCTCGCGGTGGTCGAACTACCCGTCGAACCTGCGGTGATCATCGGCCGGGTGCTCGACGGCGACAGAGACAGCGCGGGCCTACGGCTGGCGACATTCATCCTGGACGTGCTCGAGGACGAGGTTCGGCGGCGGCCGATGATCGGCATGGTGCGCGCGGCCACCGCCGAACCTGAGGCGGCCAGACTGGTGCGGGACTTCCTGGCGCGCAAGATCATTGCACCCATCGCGGAAGGACTGGGCTCCGCCGATGCCGACTACCGCGCCGCCTTGGTCATGTCACAGGTCAACGGTTTCGCGTTGGCGCGGTACGTCATCGGACTCGAGCCACTGGCCAATCGCTCGAACGAACAACTCGCCGCCGATCTCGGGGTCACGCTGCAGCGCTACCTACTCGGCGATCTCGCACCGAGCGCGCAGTAGACCCCGTCAGACGTGGCTGTGCGCCGCGGTCCAGGCCGGCAGGGGATCCGCATAACGCAGCCAGGCGTTGGTGCCGGCAGCCACTTCGTCGTTCGTGAGGAGCGCTGAGTCAAGAAGCGCTCGCACCTTGTCGGTTTCGAGTTTGATGCCGATGAAGACGATCTCTTGACTGGGCTCGAGGTCGGTACTCGTCCAGTACTGGGCGGGTTCGATGGTGAGGTTGGGCCCGGCCTGTGACCAGATGGCGGCGATGTTCGGCCGGGTGGCGATCCAGCAGAAGCCTTTACTGCGCAGCAGGCCCCGCACCTGGTCGAGGACATCGGCAAGGCGCTGGGGATGGAACGGGCGATCGGCGCGGAACGTCATGCTGCTGATGCCGTATTCCTCCGTTTCCGGAGCGTGTCCGTTCGCGATCTCCTCATCCCATCCGGGTGCTTCCGCGGCGAGTTCCGGGTCGAACAGCCCCGTGTCCAAAACGGTTGCCAGCGGTACGATCCCGCGCTCGGTGCGCTCGATCCGTGCCCTGGGATTGAGGCGCCGGGCGAGAGCCTCCACGGTCGCAACCGTTTTGGCACTGACCAGGTCGGTCTTGTTGATCAGGATCACGTCGGCGAACTCGACCTGATCGACCAACAATTCGGCGATGTTGCGGCCGTCGCCGTCGGCCACCGCCAGCTCGCGGTCGGCGAGCGCCTCCCCGCGCGCCAACTCCGGCAGGAACGTGCACGCATCGATGACGGTGACCATCGTGTCCAGGCGGGCGAGCTCGGAGAGAACGAACCCGTCCTCGAATTCCCAGCTGAAGGTGGCCGCCACCGGCATGGGCTCGGAGATGCCCGTCGATTCGATCACGATCTGGTCGAATCGTTTCTGGCGAGCCAGCTCGGCCACCGCGGTGATGAGGTCTTCCCGCAGGGTGCAGCAGATACATCCGTTGGTGAGTTCGACCAGCTTTTCTTCCGTCCGGTCGAGGTGCCCTTGGCCGGCGACGAGCGCCGCGTCGATGTTCACCTCACTCATGTCGTTGACGATCACCGCCACCCGGCGACCGTCCCGGTTGGCCAGGATGTGATTGAGCAGCGTGGTCTTACCGGCTCCCAGAAAACCCGAAAGCACGGTCACCGGGATGAGGTCAGCGGTCGTCGTAGGCATCCACTAACGATAATCATTTTCATTAAGGAGCGCGAGTCGGGCGCCGGAATAATTCGGACCGCAGTCCGGTTGGCCATTCAGAGTCCGGACGAGCCGGCACTCCCACCAACGAAGGACAGGCATATGACCACCGCAACCACTCCCATCAGCGCCGGCACCTGGGCAATCGACACCGCCCACTCGACCGTCGAATTCTCGGTACGCCATCTGATGGTCAGCAAGGTCCGCGGCAAGTTCGAGAACTTCAGTGGCGTCATCACCATTGCCGAAGACGGCACGCCGTCGGTCACCGCGGAGATCGACGTGACATCCCTCAACACCGGCAACGAGCAGCGCGACGGCCACGTCAAGTCGGCCGACTTCTTCGACGCCGAGAACCATCCGGTGGCGACCTTCACCTCGACCGCAGTACGGCCCAACGGGGCGTCGTACCTGCTGGACGGCAACCTGACCATCAAGGGCAACACCCGGCCGGTCACCCTTGGCCTCGAATTCAACGGCGTGAGCCCCGGCATGGGCCATGGCGAGGTCTCCGGTTACGAAGCGTCAGTTGTCATCAACCGCAAGGACTTCGGCGTCGACCTCGACCTGCCGATGGAGACCGGTGGCGCCGTCGTCGGCGACAAGGTCACCATCACCCTGGACATCGAAGCCGTCAAACAAGCCTGATCCAGGAACGACGCCGGGCCGGATTCACGCATTCACTCCGGCCAGGCGTTGTCCTGAATGAGGTCAACGAAATTCGTCCGCTTGAACGACGGATCGAAGTGCGCCAGTACGTCGTCGTTCATGGTCCCGAACGTCGTGTCCGGACGATCGACCATGCCGTCGTGGAACGCCCGCAGAATGCGGTTCTTGAAGTCGGGACGCGGATGGGCGGCGATCACCTCGGCACGCTGCTGGTCGCTGATCTCGTCGAGACCCAGGCCGATGACGTCGGTTTCGACGCCCAGGGTCACCACCGCGACCTCGGGTGCCAGGTGGTGCGGGACCTCCGGTGTGGTGTGCAGCGCGATCGCCAGCCACACATCCGTCGCGTCCTGCTCGCTACGGCCGAAGTCCAGCAACAGTTTTCGAGCCATGTCGGCACCGTCGATCTCGAACCTCTGATACTTGGTGCCGTGCTCCGTGGTCAGCCCCAGATCGTGGAACATCCCGCCCACATAGGCGAGTTCCGGGTCGACATCGAGGCCCCGCGCGGCCGCCTTCAACGACCCCCACAGGAACACCCGGCGGGAGTGGTTGAACAAGGTGTCGTCGGTCGCCTTCCGAACGATCGAGGTGGCCTCCCGGGCCAGTTCGGTATCCGGAATCGTCACCTCTGCAATAACTTCGGTCATGACAGACAACCTTCCGTCGGACTTAATTGGATACATTCCATTTTGTCCGAGGACCGGCCACACCTACAGGGCGCGAGCTGCCAGGCATCCCACAAATTAGGACATCGAAATCCGGGCGGGAGCTCAGACGTACTTCTCGTGCACGTAGCACCACCGCCAGTTCTCGCCCGGCTCGAACGACTGCACGATCTCGTGTCCCGGCGTCTGCGCGTGCGCACTGGCATGCCGCATCGGTGACGAATCGCAGCAGCCGACGTGCCCGCACGTCAGGCACAGTCGTAGATGCACCCAGCGGGTACCGGCCGCGATGCAGTCCTGACATCCCTTGGTGGTCTGCGGGGTGACGAGGCGGACATTTTTCAGGTGGGAGTCGCCGAAGATCGAAGCCACGGTTTCCACCGTAACCCCGCAACGCCGGGATCACTGGGATGCGGCCGGACTGAACATCGACCCCGCCGTCGTCATCTGGCGGCATCGCCTGAAAGCTGATGAACTGGACCAAATTCGGGACGGAGTGGCGGATACGTGACAGAACGTTATGACGTCGTCGTTGCCGGTGGCGGCCCGTCGGGTGCCGCAGCGGCATGGCAGGCGGCGCAGGCAGGCGCCAAGGTGCTGGTCGTCGACAAGGCGGAGTTCCCCCGGGACAAACCGTGTGGTGACGGATTGACCGCGCGGGCCGTGAGCTACCTGCAGAAGATGGGCCTGGCAGACGAAGTGGCCACGTTCCACCGGATCAATCGCGTCACGGTGTTCAGCCCGAGTCGGTGGGAGATGTCCTTTCCGAGGCGGCCCGGCATGCCCGACCACGGACACACCGTCAGCCGCACCCACCTGGACACCGTGTTGCTCAGGCACGCCGAGAAGGCTGGGGCGCAAGTGCGCGAGGGCGCCGAAGTGGCCGGACCGGAGCTCGATGGCAACGGCCGGGTGGTCGGTGTGGTCCTCAAGACCGGAGAGAAGATCTCGGCGGATGCCGTCATCGCGGCTGACGGCGCGTACTCGCCCGTCAAGCGCGCACTGAACATCCATTCGGAGTACAACGGCTACTCGGCCATCGCGATCCGTTCGGAGATGCATCTGAACCGGCCGGACACCGATTCGTTCGACATCTACCTCAAGCTGCAGTTTCAGGGCGATCAGTTGCCCGGCTACGGCTGGGTGTTCCCGATGGGCAACGGCAGGTTCAACATCGGTGTGGGCTACGTCAACTGCTACCGGAACTGGCAGGCGATCAACGCCACGCGGCAACTCGGCGAGTTCTTGCGGTCCCTGCCGCGCGACTGGGACCTGCCACCGATTACGGACTTGCAGAAGAGCAGGAGTGTGCGGGCCTGGCGCCTGCCAATGGGTTTCACCGCGTGGCCGCCGTGGCGTCCGGGCGTGGTCTTCACCGGCGACGCACTCGGCGCCGCCAAACCGGTTTCGGGTGCGGGCATCTCGAAGGCGCTCGAATCCGGTGTGGTCGCCGGCGAATGCGTGATCGCGGCGCTGCAGAACGGCGGTCCCGGCGACTTCACCAACTACACCCAGCGCCTGGAGGCCGCCTGGGGCAGGGAGTACCGAATGGGCCGGGGCGGCCACCGGCTCGCTGGGATCCCTGCCATTCCGAACGCAGGCATCAAGCTCCTCGACAAAGGCCTCGTACGCGACTGCGCTCTCAGGGTGATGTACGGGAAACGGCACGGTCCCCTGCATACGTACTGATCGTCGGCGCCTCTAGCGCGGCGTTCCGCCACCGTCGACGATGATGACCTGCCCGGTGATGTAACTGCCTGCGCCCGAACACAACAGCAGCGCCGTACCCACCATTTCGTCGGGGTTGGCCAGGCGCTTCATGAGCGTGTTGGAAGCCATCGCGTCGATCACCGCCTGCGGATTGTTGCGCACCATGTCGGTGTCGACCGGACCGGGCGCGATGGCGTTGACCCGGATGCCGTCGGCCGCGTAGGCGGCCGCCATCGACCGGGTGAACGAGAGCAGTGCCGCCTTGCCCGCGGCGTACATCGACACGAACGGCGCGAACTGGAATGCCCCCACCGATGACATGTTCAGGACGGCCGCGGCCGGGCTGGCCTTCAAGTGCGGCAACGCTTTCTGCACGAGGAACACCGGACCGCGCAAGTTGGAGTCATACGACTTGGCCCACGCTTCGGGCGTCATCTCCCCCAGCGGCTGGGCCAGTGCGTTGGCCGCGTTGTTCACAAGAACGTCGATGCCACCGAACTCCGCCACGGTGGCGTCCACCAGCCGGTCCAGATCGTCGAGGTCGCCCATGTTCGCGGGCACGCCGATCGCCTTGCCGCCCAGGCCACGCAGGTGCTCGGCGGCGGCCTCGCAGGCGTCGGGTTTGCGGCTCGCCACCACCACATTGGCGCCGGCCAGGATGAACCCCTCTGCCATCGCGAGGCCGATGCCGCGCGTCCCGCCGGTCACGATGGCGGTGCGGCCGGTCATGTCGAACAGGCGGTCAAATGTGGTGCGGTCCATGGCTAGCAGTAGACCACAGGGGGCAGCTGACCTGACCCGGCCCGCACCGTTGAGTGGCTCTGCCGTGCCCCGACCTAGACGCCGCCGTCCAGAGTCCGCGCACTGACGAACTCGCGCTGCTCGCCGGTCACCGGATCGACAAAAGCGAGCCGGTGAGCCAACAACTGCAGCGGCGTCGAGAAATCGCCGGCAGGGACATCAAGCACCGTGGGGTACAACGGATCACCATCGATCGGCAGCCCGAGCGAGTTCATGTGCACCCGCAGCTGGTGAGTGCGACCCGTCGACGGCGTCAGCTGGAACAGCCCATCCTCAACCGGCTCAACGAGAGTCACCGCATTCACCTCGCCCGGCTCCACGACAGCCTGTAAAGACCCGCGCCGCTTCATAATCCGGTTGCGCAGTTCGACGGGCTCGGGCAGTGTTCCAGCCGATGACCGCGCCAGATACGTCTTGGACACCGCACCCGAGGCGAACATCGTCTGATAGGCACCGCGGACCTCGCGCCGCACGGTGAACACCAGTACACCCGCGGTCAGCCGGTCCAGCCGATGGGCCGGCGACAGCTCCCACAACCCGAGGGCCCGCCGCAGCCGCACCAGTGCCGTCTGGACGACGTGCCCACCGCGGGGCATGGTGGCCAGGAAGTGCGGCTTGTCGACCACGACGATGTTCTCGTCGCGGTATAGCACGGGCGCGTCGAACGGGACGACGACCTCATCGGGCAGGTCCCGGTACCAATAGATGAACGCCCCGGCCGGCAGCTCGGTTGCCTCCGTGACCACGGAGCCGTCAGCGCAAAACACCTCGCCGGCAAGCACTTTCGCGGCCGCGTCGGCACCGAACCGAGTGTGCAGCTCGGCCAGCACCGGCCCGCCGTGCACCCGCAGACGAGCAGGTCCGATCCCCTCGTAGCCGAGACGGGCAGGCAGGCTCAATCGAGCGGTACCGGCTCGAGGATCTCCGACCGGGCCTCGGGAGCCGCCGCCCGCAACGCATCTGCCGATTCGTCGTCGGGCTGAGTCTGGGACAGCACCTCGGCTTCGACCCGGGCCAGGTACGTCGCAACCTCGCGGTCGACGTCCTCGGCGCTCCAACCCAGCACGGGTGCAACAACTTCCGCGACCTCACGGGCACAGTCCACACCGCGGTGCTGGTACTCGATGGAGATCCGCATGCGGCGGGCCAAGATGTCCTCGAGGTGCAGCGCACCCTCCGCCGCGGCCGCGTACCAGGCCTCGACCTTCAGATACACCGGCGCCTCGGTGATGGGCTCCAAGAGGTCAGGTCGGACCGCAGCATTCGTGTGTGCCATGTCCAGCACCTCGCCGATCAGCGAGCCGTAGCGATCCAGCAGGTGGCGCACCCGGTAGGGATGCAGGCCGTAGTGCTGGCCGACGTGTTCGGTCTGGTTGATCAGCGCGAAGTAGCCGTCGGCCCCGAGCAGCGGCACCTTCTCGGTGATCGACGGCGCCACCCGCGTCGGCACGAACTCGCTGGCCGCGTCGATGGCGTCTTCACCCATGACCCGGTAGGTCGTGTACTTGCCGCCCGCGATGGCCACCAGGCCCGGCGCCGGCACCGCGACGGCGTGCTCGCGGGACAGCTTGGAGGTCTCCTCGCTCTCGCCCGCCAGCAGCGGCCGCAGGCCCGCGTAGACGCCATCGATGTCGTCATGGTTGAGCGGGGTGGCCAGCACCTTGTTGACGTGCCCGAGGATGTAGTCGATGTCGGCCTTGGTCGCCGCCGGGTGCGCCAGGTCGAGGTTCCAATCGGTGTCCGTGGTGCCGATGATCCAGTGTGTACCCCACGGGATGACGAACAGCACCGACTTCTCGGTCCGCAGGATGATCGCCACCTCACTGACGATGCGGTCCCGTGGCACGACGATGTGCACGCCCTTCGAGGCGCGGACCCGGAAGCGGCCGCGCTGCTTCGACAGGGCCTGAATCTCGTCGGTCCACACCCCGGTGGCGTTGACCACCACATGGCCGCACACCTCGGTCACCGCGCCGGTCTCGGAGTCGCGAACTCGCACGCCGGTGACCCGGTCGCCTTCGCGCAGCAGCGCCACGACCTGCGTCGAGGTGCGGACGACGGCGCCGTAGTGCGCGGCGGTGCGGGCAACGGTCATGGTGTGCCGGGCGTCGTCGACCACGGTGTCGTAGTAACGGATCGCGCCGATCAAGGAACCGCGCTTGAGCCCGGGAGCCAGCCGCAGCGCCCCAGCCTTGAGGAGGTGCTTCTGCGCGGGCACCGACTTGGCGCCGCCCAGCTGGTCATACAGGAAAATGCCGGCGGCGATGTAGGGGCGCTCCCAGATCCGTTTGGTCAGCGGGAACAGGAACGGCAGCGGCTTCACCAGGTGGGGCGCCAATGTGGTCAGCGACAGTTCGCGTTCGTGCAGCGCCTCACGCACCAGGCCGAATTCGAGCTGTTCGAGGTAGCGCAGGCCACCGTGGAACATCTTGCTGCTGCGGCTCGAGGTGCCGGACGCGAAATCGCGCGCCTCGACCAGTGCGACCTTCAGCCCCCGGGTCGCCGCGTCGAGCGCTGCACCGGCGCCGACGACGCCGCCGCCGATCACGATGACGTCGAACTGCTCGGCACCGAGCCGGTTCCACGCGGTGTCGCGCTGCGCGGGACTCAGCAGGGTCTGACCGTTGCCCGGGCCGGGAATCGGGTCACTCACGGCGGAACTCCTCGTGGTTACTCGTCGGTAGGCCTTGCGACCCGAGCCTACGTGGTCGGCCTCGTTCGCGTGTCAGTCCAGATCGTCGTGAGCCATGAGCCGGCGTGCCGTCTCGACGATCGAGCCCGAGAATGACGGGTACACCGACAGCGTCTGGGCCAGGTCCGTCACCGAGATCCGGTTCTGCACCGCGAGCGCGATCGGCAGGATCAGCTCGGAGGCGATCGGCGCCACCACGACACCACCGATCACCACACCCGTCGCCGGTCGACAGAAAATCTTGACAAAACCGCGCCGCACCAACGACATCTTCGCGCGCGCGTTCGTGGTCAACGGCAGCATCAGCGTGCGGGCCGGGACGGTGCCGGCATCGATCGCCGATTGCGGCACCCCGACTGCCGCGATCTCCGGGCGAGTGAACACCGCGGCCGCCACCGTCCGCAGCTTGATCGGCGAAACCCCTTCACCCAGCGCGTGATACATCGCGATGCGGCCCTGCATGGCGGCCACCGAGGCCAGCGGCAGCAGACCCGTGCAGTCGCCCGCCGCGTAGATGCCCGACGCCGAGGTGCGCGATACCCGGTCGACCGTCAAGTAGTTGCCGGGGCCGAGCTCGATGCCGGCCTTCTCCAGCCCCAAGCCCGAGGTGTTGGGCACCGACCCGATGCTCATCAACGCGTGGCTGCCCTCCACGACGCGGCCGTCGGCCAGGCTCACCTTGACGCCGGTTTCGGTACGGACCACCGAATCGGCGCGGGCGTTCTTGACCAACGTCACACCCCGCTCGGAGAACACCTCCTCGAGCACCGCGGCGGCGTCAGAGTCTTCGTGCGGCAGGATCTGGTCGCGGCTGGCCACCACGGTGACCTTGACGCCGAGTTCGGTGTAGGCATTGCAGAACTCGGCGCCCGTGACACCGGAGCCCACGATGACCAGGTGCTCGGGCAGGTCGGTGAGGTCGTACAGCTGCCGCCAGTTCAGGATGCGTTCGCCGTCGGGTATGGCGTTGGGCAGCACCCGGGGGCTTGCGCCGGTGGCGATCAGCACGACGTCGGCCTTCAGAACTCCGGTTCGGCCGTCGGGCGTCGTGACCTTGACCCGGTGATGGGCCATACCGGGGATGCTGTCGACCAGCTCACCGCAGCCGGCCACCACATTGACCCCGGCCCGCAGCAGCTGACCGCCGATGTCGACCGACTGACTGCGCGCCAGTGTCTTGACACGGTTGTTGATCTGCGGCAACGAGATCTTGGCGTCCTCGATCTTGATGTCGAAGCCCAGCCCGTCGGCCCTGCGCAGCTCGGTTCGCACGCCGCTGGAAGCGATGAACGTCTTGGACGGCACGCAGTCCCACAGCACACACGCGCCACCGATACCGTCACGGTCGATGACCGTGACCTGCGTTGCCTCAGGGCCGTAACCGGCGGCAACGAGGGCTGCCTCATACCCGGCGGGACCGCCTCCGATAATCACGATGCGCGAAACCACGGCTACATCTAACCCTGAGTTGGGTGCCCGACGCCCGACAACAAGCCGTAGGCTTGCCGAGTGCCGCTCTACGCCGCTTACGGATCGAACATGCATCCGGAGCAGATGCTTCAGCGGGCCCCTCATTCCCCGATGGCGGCCACGGGGTGGCTGCACGGCTGGCGGCTGACGTTCGCCGGCGCCGACATCGGCTGGGAGGGCGCGCTGGCGACGCTGGTCGAGGATCCGCTCGAGAAGGTCTTCGTCGTGCTCTACGACATGACCCGCGAGGACGAGGAACGCCTGGACCGCTGGGAAGGCTCCGAGCTGGGGATCCACAAGAAAATCCGGTGCCGGGTGCACCGAGTGTCGTCGGACACCTCGACCGAGCCGGTGCTCGCCTGGCTGTATGTGGTCGACGCCTGGGAGGGCGGGCTGCCCTCGGCTCGGTACCTCGGGGTCATGGCCGAGGCCGCCGAGATCGCCGGCGCCCCCGCGGACTACGTCCACCACCTCCGCACCCGCCCGTCCCGCAACATCGGGCCTTAGTTTTTTGGCCGCGAGCGTGCGTGTTTGCGGGCGACACTCCGCCGTTCGCGTGCGGGTACGTCGCGCTCGACGCCCATGAGTGTGACGATTTCGACAGCGCCAGTTATCCACAGTCCGTGATCGATCCACAGATGGCGCGCGGTCACTGCCGATGATCGCGATGCGACTTCATGCTCGGAGCATGAATGCCGATCTCAAAGCATTGTTGGAAAGCCAGGGCTCTGTAGCCACCAGCGGCCAGATCCTCGATCTGCAGTCCCGGCGGGAGTTCAACGAAGACCTCAGAACCGGAGCGCTGCAACGCATCTGGCAAGGGGTCTATTGCCGCGGCGAGCCGGACGACTGGACCCGGCTGCGCGGGCTCGATCTCTCCGCCGGTGCCGTCGTTCCCGTCTGCCTCGGCACCGCGGCGGCGCTGTACGGCTTTGACACCGAGAACCCGAAGGACCTGCACGTCCTCAATCCCCCGCACCACCAGCTCCGAAATGCGGACGGATTGGTGGTACACCGCCGTGAGGACGCTCCGATGGCAGAGGTCCAGCGCCGGCCAGCCACCACCGCAGCCTGGACCGCCGTCGAAGTCGCCCGCGCGCTACGTCGGTCCCGTGCGCTGGCTACCTTGGATGCGGCGTTGCGGTCAGGCACTTGCGACCGCGTAGAACTTGCCCGCGCACTGACGAAACAGGCAGGACGCCGCGGCATCGTTGCGGTCCGCGAACTGCTGCCATTGGCAGATCCCCGCGCGGAGTCTCCAATGGAGAGCGAAGCGAGGCTCGTGATGATCGATGGTGGTCTACCTGTCCCTGAACTTCAGTACGAAATCCTTGACGGCCGTGGGCAATTGCGCCGCCTAGATTTTGCTTGGCCCGAGTATCGAGTTGCCGCCGAGTACGACGGCATGGATTGGCACAGCGGCACCGAAGCGATGTTGTCCGACCGCAGCCGAACGTCAGCGCTGATGGACATCCAGTGGACTGTGGTACCGATCATCTTCGAGGACGTCCGACGCCGGCCCGACGACCTGGTAGCTCGGATTGCGATGCAGTTGCGTCACGCTCGGGCCGCTTGACAGCGCCCAAAGTGCACGGAAATGTCCGCGTGTCGCCCGCAAACACGCACGCTCGCGGTTAAAAGGCCGCGGCCTGCTCGATGATGTTGACCAGCACCTGGACGCCGACGCCGAGGGCGCGTTCGTCGAGGTCGAAGTTCGGCTGGTGGAGGTCGAGTTGCGGCCCGACGCCCGGCCAGACGCCGAGCCGGGCCATGGCGCCCGGCACCTCTTCGAGGTACCACGAGAAGTCTTCGCCGCCACCGGATTGCTTGGTGTCGGCCAGGGCCTCCGCGCCCAGCGCTTCGATGGCGTGGGTCATGATCCGCGTCGACAGTTCCTCGTTGACCACCGGTGGCACGCCGCGCCGGTACAGCACCGTGTGATCGACGTTGAGCGGTGCCAGCAGCGACGAAACGATCTCGCGGACAATCGATTCCATGTCCAACCAGGCGTCGCGGCTGGCCGTGCGGATGGTTCCGGCCAGGGTTCCGGTCTGCGGTATGGCGTTCGAGGCGAACCCGGCATTGACCGCGCCCCACACCATCACGGTGCTGTGCCGCGGGTCCACGCGACGGGACAGGATGCCGGGCACCCCCGTGATCAGCGTGCCGAGCGCGTAGACCAGGTCACCCGTCAGATGCGGACGGGACGTGTGCCCACCCGGCGAGTGCAGGGTGATCTCCATCTGGTCGGCCGCCGAAGTGATGGGCCCGGCAATGGTGGCGACCTTGCCCACCTCCAGCCGTGGATCACAGTGCAGCGCAAAGATTCTCGATACGCTTGCCAGCGCACCGGCGGAGATCGCGTCCAGCGCGCCACCAGGCATCAGTTCCTCGGCGGCCTGGAACACCAGGCGCACACCAACCGGCAGCGTCGGCGCCGACGCGAGAGCCAACCCGGCGCCCAAAAGCACCGCCGTGTGGCCGTCGTGTCCGCAGGCGTGTGCGACGTTGGGGACCGTCGAGGCGAACGGCAGGCCCGTTCGCTCGTCCATCGGTAGCGCGTCCATGTCGGCGCGCAGGGCAATCCGTGGCCGGTCCTCGGGGCCGAAATCACAGGTCAAGCCGGTGCCGCCGGGCAGAATCTTCGGGTTCAACCCGGCCTCGGCGAGCCGCGTCGCGACGAATTTGGTGGTCTCGAACTCCTGCCGGCCCAACTCCGGGTTGGCGTGCAGATGCCGCCGCCACCCGACCAGGTCACCGTAGTTCGTGGCCAGCCAGCGCTCGGCGTGGTCCGAGAGGGTCATCCGCGCCCTGCCTTCACTTGTCGCTGAACCGCTGCCCGGTCCGCCATCTTCTGCACAACCCGGGCCCGCTCGGCAGGGGCCTGCGCCAGCGCAACCACCGTGCGCGCCAACATGATCGCCCCCTCGGTGACGGCCTTGTCCGCACTCGGCCCCGCCGCCGCCGCGGTGAACTCGGGTTGGTGGATCGACGCCCCGTTGGCCTCGATCCCGACCACCGGATGGATACCCGGCATCACCTGCGTGATGTTGCCCATGTCGGTACTGCCAAGGGGTACAGATACTTCCAGGTCCACCGGCAGCGGAGTGCGGCCCAGCCGCTCCATCTCGGCCCGGAAGACCGCCGTCAGCCACGGGTCGGGGGTCAGCGCGTCGTACCGCGGCGACACCTCGGTCACCTCGTGCGTGCAGCCGGCCGCCAGTGCCCCCGCGGCGAAGCAGGAGAACATCCGCACTTCCAGCTCGTCCAGCGACGCCGAGTCGGTGGCGCGCATCGTGTACAGCAATTCCGCATGCGCCGGAATGACATTCGGCGCCTGACCGCCGTCGGTGACGATGCCGTGCATCATCTGGCCGGGCACCAGCTGCTGACGCAACAGACCGATCGCCACCTGAGCGACCGTCACCGCGTCGGCCGCATTGATACCCAAGTACGGAGCGACCGCAGCGTGCGACTCGCGCCCGCGATAGGCCACCGACACCTCGGATAGTGCCAGGGAACGCGCACCCGCGATGTCCACCGGGCCGGGATGCAGCATCACCGACGCCGCAACGTCGTCGAACACACCGGCGTTCAGCAGCAACGCTTTCCCACCGCCGGCCTCTTCTGCCGGGGTTCCGATGAGTGCCACGGTGATGCCGAGTTGGTCGGCGACCTCGGCCAGCGCCAGCGCCGTGCCGACCGCCGACGCGGCAATGATGTTGTGTCCGCAGGCATGTCCGATGCCGGGCAGCGCGTCGTACTCGGCACAGATGCCGATCACCAGATCGCCGCTGCCGTAGTCGGCCCGGAACGCGGTGTCCAGACCGCCGGCGGCCGCGGTGACATGGAACCCACGTTCGGCCACGAGCGCCTGGGTCTTGGCGCAGCTGCGATGCTCCGCGAAAGCCAGTTCCGGCTCGGCGTGTATCGAGTGTGACAGCTCGATCAGATCGGCACGGTGGCGCGCGACGGCATCGGTCACCATCTGCAGTGCGTCTCCCGTGAGCATCATGGAAGTATCGCACCGGCCCGTTTGGCCGCAGGTGGCAACTGTCGGGGCGAGCGAAGCGACGGGATAGACCTAAGGTGGATGCCGTGACCGATCCGCAGGCCACCCCTGACTTCGCGGCCGCTGCGGCCGCCGCCGCCATCCGTGACCGCACCGGAATCGCCGGCTTCGACGTGGCCGTCGTGCTCGGTTCGGGCTGGGCACCAGCCGCTGCCGTGCTGGGTGAGCCCTCAGCCGCCATCGCCATGGGTGACCTCCCCGGGTTCTCCCCGCCGACCGCGTCCGGACACGGCGGCCAGGTGCTGGCGCTGCGGGTCGGCGAAAGGGGTGTGCTGGTCATGCTGGGCCGTATCCACGCCTATGAGGGCCATGACCTGCGTCATGTCGTCCACCCGGTGCGCACCGCCATCGCGGCAGGCGCAAGCACGGTGGTGCTGACCAACGCGGCGGGCGGCCTGCGCGAGGGGTACTCGGTGGGCCAGCCGGTGCTGATCAGCGACCACCTGAACCTGACGGCCCGCTCGCCCCTGGTTGGTGCGCAGTTCGTCGACCTGGTCGACGCCTACTCGCCGCGGCTGCGGGCACTGGCCCGCGCCGTCGATCCGTCGCTGGCCGAAGGCGTGTATGCCGGACTGCCCGGCCCGCATTACGAGACGCCAGCCGAAATTCGGATGCTGCGGACCCTCGGTGCCGACCTGGTCGGCATGTCGACGGTGCACGAGACCATCGCCGCCCGCGCCGGCGGCGCCGAGGTGCTGGGCATCTCGATGGTGACGAATCTGGCGGCCGGTATGACGGGCCAACCGCTCAGCCACGCCGAGGTACTGGAGGCAGGACGCCAGTCCGCGACCCGGATGGGGACGCTGCTGGCCGAGTTACTCCTGCGGATGTGACCCCGTGGCATCTGCGCCCCTGACCTTCGGCACCGCCGGCCTTCGTGGCCCCATGCGTGAGGGCCTCGACGCCATGAACGTCACCACCGTCAGTCGCGCGACGTGGGCGGTGGCCCAGGTGCTCAAAGAGCGTCGCCGGGGCGGGTCGACGGTCGTGGTCGGTCGCGACGCGCGGCACCACTCCGACGAATTCGCCACCGCGACGGCAGAAATCTTTGCCGCCCAGGGATTTTCCGTGGTGTTGCTCCCCCACCCGGCGCCGACACCCGTCGTCGCCTATGCGGTGCGACATCTCAATGCCGTGGCCGGCGTCCAGATCACGGCGTCGCACAATCCGCCGGCCGACAACGGTTACAAGGTGTACTTCGACGGCGGCATCCAGATCGTCCCGCCGACCGATCGGGACATCGAGACCGCCATGCGCCAGGCGCCAACCGACATCGCCCGGCAGCCCGTGACGCCCGCCGATGAGACGCTTGTCGAGCAGTACGCGCGGCACACCGGGGCACTGCGCACGACCGAAGGTGACGTCCGGGTGGCGCTGACCGCGATGCACGGAGTCGGTGGCGCATTGGCGGTTGATGTGCTCAACCGCGCCGACATCGTCGATATTCGCACGGTGGCAACACAATTCGACCCCGATCCGGACTTCCCCACCGTGGTGTTCCCGAATCCCGAAGAGCCCGGCGCCACCGACCTGCTGCTGGCGTTGGCCGACGAGACCGGCGCCGAAGTCGCAATCGCCCTCGATCCCGATGCGGACCGCTGCGCCGTGGGCATCCCGACCACCAGTGGCTGGCGCATGCTGTCCGGCAACGAAACCGGTTGGCTGCTAGGCGATTACCTGTTGTCGCGCCTGCGCCCGGACGAAGCCAGAGACACCGTCGTCGCCAGCTCACTCGTGTCGTCGCAACTGCTCGGCTCGATCGCTGCCGACTACGGCGCCCACCATGTCGAAACCCTCACCGGCTTCAAGTGGCTGGCCCGCGCCGACAACGACATTCCGGGCGCCACCCTGCGCTACGCCTACGAAGAGGCCATCGGGCACTGCGTCGACCCCGAGGCGGTGCGCGACAAAGACGGCATCAGCGCGGCAGTGGTGTTCTGCGATCTGGTTGTGGCACTGCGGAATCAAGGCCAGACGGTCGAGCGTCGATTGGACTACCTTGCCGCGAAGTACGGCGTCCACGTCACCGGCGCGGTTTCGGTACACACCGACGCCGACGCGGTGATGTCCCGCCTGCGGGCCGAACCGCCGACCGAGATCGCCGGCATCCCGGTCCGCACGCAGGACCTGGCGCAGCTCCGCGGACAACGGCGCACCGACGCCCTCATCTTCACCGGCGAGGGCCTTCGGGTCGCGGTGCGTCCGTCGGGCACGGAGCCAAAGGTCAAGGGCTATCTCGAGATCAGCAGGCTACCGGCCGCCGATGTGACTGCCAGCCGCACCATCGCCGAGTCAGAACTGGCGAATATCCGGGACGCGGTAGCCGGGCTCCTGGCCCCGGCCTGAGTGTCCCTGACACCTTGGCGACGGAACCCGTCAGCATGAGTTGACATCGTCAGCAAGTGCTGACGGTTCCAGATCGCAAGTGTTGCAAGAGCAGACGACACGCCGACGCAGGCGACACGCCCGATGCCATCCTCAGCGCGGACCGAACTGCCGGTCCCCCGCATCGCCCAGCCCGGGCACGATGTACGCGTCGGTGTTCAGGCTGTCGTCGATGGTCGCGGTGACCAACTTCAGCGAAGGAACCACCTTCTCCACCAAGGCAATTCCGTCGGGAGCGCACACCACGCACACGGCGGTGATGTCGTCAGCCCCGCGGTCGAGAAGCAGGCGCAGAGTGTGCGCCAGCGACCCACCGGTGGCCAGCATCGGGTCCAGCACCATGACCGGCCGCCCGCTCAGATCCGCCGGCAGCGACTCCAGGTACGGCGTCGGTTGATGGGTCGTCTCGTCGCGGGCCATGCCGACGAAGCCGACCTGAGCCTCCGGAATCAACGCGTGCGCCTGGTCGACCATGCCCAGACCGGCGCGCAGCACCGGCACCAACAGAGGCGGGTTCGACAGCCGCGACCCCGTGGTGGCCGCCACCGGGGTCTGGACCGGCAACTCTTCACACGCCAGGGAGCGGGTGGCCTCGTAGACCAGCATCAGCGTCAGGTCACGCAGCGCAGCGCGAAACCCCGCATTGTCGGTGCGCTCGTCGCGCAAGGTGGTCAGCCGCGCGGCGGCCAGGGGGTGGTCGACGACCCGGACGTCCATGGGCGCCAAGATTAATGGAACCGAACGGGCATGACGGCCGTCTTATCCACATGACCCGAAACCTGACCGTGGACCCGTCAGCTCTGCACGCTCTGGCCGCTGATTACCGCGCTCAGAGCACCGAACTGGCCACGCATGCGGCGAGCCTGACCGCCCTCACGCGAGAGTTCGACGTGTTCGGCCCGGTCGGTGCGACCTTCGCCGCCGCACTGGCACAAGCAACGCACCACCAGGCTCAGTTGGCGCACCGGCTCAGCGCGCACCTGGACACCGGCAGCGCAGCGGCCCTCCGCACCGCGGCCGACTTCATCGACGCCGACCACAGCGCCGGCGGCCGGATCGGAGCCTGGTGATGACGGGTTCGTTGACAACCGCCCTCACGGCGCCGATCCGGGAGGTGCAGGCGCTGGTCGGTCCCGGCGGAGCTGATCCGTCCGATGCCCTGCGCGCGGTGCAGTCCGGGCTGGACAACGTCGCCGCCGCTGCCGACGGCGCGTGGCAGCAGGCGGGCGGGCAGTGGACCGGCGCCGCAGCGGGCGGTGCGAGCCAGTTCGCGAACGCGGCCGTCACAGCCATCGTGGCGATGGCGATGACCGCCGGGCAGCTCAGCACCCACACCGAACGCGCCGCTGCCGCAGTGGCACGGGCCCGCGAACGTCTGGACACCATACTGCGGAATTTCGAGACCAGAGCCGCCGAGCTCGAAGCCACCCTCGAATCGCCCGCCGATGCCGCGGCACTCATCGACGAGGCCAGTCGCGCTCTCGACGAGGCCATCGCCGTGGTGGACGAGCTGCACACCGAACTCGCCGGCCAAGCCGAGCAGGTCACCGCGGTAGCGAGCGCGCCTCCGCCGGCAAGTCACGGATCGTCTTGGCCGACTAGCAGTCTGGGCACGGGGACCTCCGCCGGGCCAGGCCCCGGTATGGGCCTGCCGAGCCTGGGTTCAGCCGGCGGCCTTGGCACCAATTGGGCGAGTGGGCTCGCGGGTCCCGCTGCCCAGGCTGCGCAGGCCGCGCTCGGCCACCGCCGACCGCCCGACCCGGCAAAGTTCGGCGCCGGCGAAGCCATCACGCTGCCCGACGGCACCACCGCCACCGCACCCAACAAGGTCGCGGCCGACGCGGTGCGGCACGCTCTGACGCAACTGGGTGTGCCGTACGTGTGGGGCGGGACGACGCCCGGCGTCGGGCTGGACTGCAGCGGCCTGACGCAGTGGGCGTATCGCGAGGCCGGCCTCGACCTACCGCGGCTGGCGCAGGAGCAGGACATCGGCGCCGCCGTCGACCGCGGCTCGCTACGCCCCGGAGACCTCGCGGTGTGGGACGGCCACGTCGCGATGATCGTCGGCAACGGCCTCATGGTGGAAGCCGGCGACCCTGTACAGCTGTCCCCGATCCGAACCACCAACCTGAACCAGGGTTTCCACGGCTTTTTCCGCCCGACCGCATGACCGCTGCCGAATACGACGACGCGATGGCCCGCGCCCGCGCGGCGCTGGCGGTGCTGAGGCGTGCGGCTACCGAACTGTCGAGAGCGGACGCCGCCGCCGATATCACTACGGCGCTGAACCACCTGCGCGACGATCTGCGCCGACACGGCTCGCCCACCACCCGGTGACCCGATGCCCCCAGCGTCGACCAACCTGAACGCCGATAGGCTGTGCCGCATGGCTGCTGACATCGTGCCGGTTCGGCTCGGGTTGACCAAAGGCGATCTGTACACCCTGTGGGCGCCGCTGTGGCGCGACTCGGACGACGAGTGGGAAGCGTTCCTCGGCCACGAGGACGATCTCTACGCCTTCGAATCCGTCGCTGACCTGGCCGCTTTTGTGCGGACCAACACCGACAACGACCTCGCCGACCACCCGAAGTGGAAGGCACTCGGCGAGGCCAACGCCCACCGCCTGAACCCGGACGAGAGCCACCTGCACGACCTGGTCGGCGTTCCGGAACTGGTCGCCGAGAAGCCCACCGAGGAGTCGGTCACCGCACTGCGGCGGACGCTGCAGGTCGTCGGCGCGCTCGGCTCGGTGTGCGACCTGATCGCCGTGGCGAAGTTCTTCAACGGCAACCCCGTGCTGTCGACGCTCGGCGGCGGGGCCGAGGCCTACTCGGGCCGAGCCGGCCGCAAGCGCTGGGCCGACATCGAGGCCGCCGTCGGCCGCAGCTGGGACCATGTGCTCGATGCCATCGACGCGCTGGTGACCACCCCCGAGGTCGACGCCAAGGTCGCGGAGAAGGCCCAGGCAGAGCTCGACGAGCCCGCGCCCGAGCCCGAGGAAGACGAACTCGACGAGGCCGAGGCTGCGGCCGAAGACTCCGACGATGTGGTCATCGAGGACGAGGTGGACACCGACTCCGAGGAGGCGGCCCTGACCGCACAGGCCGAGCGCCAGCTGCTCGGCGGCGACGAAGACTTCTGGGAGCGCGTCGGCATCGACCCGGTCCGCATCATGACCAAGGGCGGCACCTTCTACACGCTGCGCTGCTACTACAACGACCAGCCGCGGTTCCTCGGCCGCAACGGCCGCATCAGTGTGTTCGGTTCGGAGCGCGCCCTGGCCCGCTACCTGGCCGATGAGCACGAGAGCGACCTGTCCAGCTTCGAGGCCTACAGCGACATCCGCACCGCGGCCACCGACGGCTCGTTGCAGATCCGCGTCACCGAGGACAACGTCTACGTGCTCAGCGGCCTGTCGGACGACATCTCCGACGGCCCCGACGCCGTCGACCGCGAGCAGCTGGACCTGGCGGTCGAGTTCGTCCGCGACGTGTGTGACTACGCCGACGACGGCACCGCCGACAAGTACCTGACCACCAGCCAGCCGCTGGGCAAGTTCGTCGGTCATGTGCTGGAGCCCGAGACCGTCGGCGCCCCGCCGAAGCCATACGCCGAGACCGTCGCCCAGTGGGAGACCCTGGAGCGCTTCGTCGAGTCACGCCTGCGCCAGGAGTAACGCCCAGGAAAAGACGAGCGTGCGATGAGTTCCCTGTGCCCCACCGGTCTGCACTGACATGACCCAGACCAGCGCCCAGCCCGTCGTTCGAAGCCTCGCCGTCCCCGGCGCCACCCTGCACTACGAGGTGCGCGGCAGCGGGCCGGCGCTCGCCGTCATCGGTTCGCCGATGACGGCGTCCGAGTTCGCCTCGGTGGCCGACGCCCTGGCCGTCGACCACACGGTCGTGACGTACGACCCCCGCGGTCTGGGAGCCAGTCCCATCGACAACCCCGCGCAGGACTCCACGCCGGAACTGCGGGCCGACGACGTCGCCGCAATCCTCGAAGACCTGGGCGCCGGCCCGGCCGACGTCTTCGGCTCCAGTGGCGGCGCGGTGACCGGCCTGGCGCTGGCGGCCAAGTATCCGGGCTGGGTGCGAACATTGGTCGCGCATGAGCCGCCGCTGTTGGAGTTGTTGCCCGCGTCCGACGCCGCCAGACAGCGCGCGGCGACGCGGGACATCATCGCCACGTTCCACAGCGACGGACCCGGCGCGGCGATGGCGAAGTTCATGGCCACGGCGGGCTTCGACCAGTCCGAGGACGGCACGCCGGTTCAGCAGGGACCGCCGCCCGCACCGAGCGAGATGGCCAAGCAGCTCGCCGACCTGTCCCGCTTCTTCAACCATGAATTGCTCTGCACCACAACGTATGTGCCGGACGTCCAGGCCCTGAAAACAGCCCGGATCGTAGTCGGCATCGGCGCCGAATCCGAGCACCTCATCACCCACGGCACCTCGTTGGCACTGTGCCGCCGGCTGGGCATCGAGCCCGTCGTCTTCCCTGGCGATCACGGTGGGTTCATGGCCGCACCCGCCGAGTTCGCCAATGCACTGCGGGCGGTCCTGACCGACTGAAAGCCCGTTTACCTGCCGCAACAGGACCCCGGTTCCAGCCCTCAGGAATTCGCATTGCAAAATTAGTTAGCAACGCGTAAGAATTTCCCAAGAATCCGCTGAGTAAGCGGAGTCGCCTGCCGTGAGCGGGCGAGGGCAGCAGCTTGATCGTCGGGGTCGGTCAACGCGTTGAGCGGAAGGTGGTCGGGTGCGGTCGGTGTCGACGGGTCGACGATTGAAGCAGAGGTCGATAGGGCTGCTGAAGAAGGTCTGGATACCTCTTCTTCTGGTGGCCGTGTTGGCGGTGTCGGGTCTCGTGGTGTCCCGCCTGCACGCGAAGTTCGGGTCGGAGAACCTCAACGCCCATGCCGGTGCGGGCATCGAGATCGTCCAGTTCAACCCCAAGGTGCTGGTGTATGAGGTCTACGGACCGCCTGGAAGCTCAGCCGAGATCAGCTACTTCGATCCGGACGCCAACGTGCACTCGGTCAGCGCCCCGCTGCCCTGGTCCGTCACCCTGTCCACCACCCTGCCGACCGTCAGCGCGAACCTGATGGCGCGCAGCGACGGTGAGCGCAGCAGCGACCACATCGGTTGCCGCGTCACCGTCAACGGCACCGTCCGCGAGGAGCAATCCGCCAATGGCGTCAACGCCCAGACCTACTGCCTGGTGAAGTCCGCATGACCGAAACACTTGAGACACAACACGACACAGCAGGCAAGCGGCCCAAGTTCGCACACGCGCTGCGCATCCTGTCGGTGCCGATCATCCTGTTCTGGATCGCGATCGCCGTACTGGTGAACGTGATCGCACCGCCGCTCGAAGTCGTCGGCGAGCTGCACGCCGCGCCCATGGCGCCCGAAGACGCCCCATCGATGCACGCGATGAAGTTGATGGGCGCCAACTTCAAGGAGTTCAACTCCAACAGCACCATCATGGTCGTCGTCGAGGGCAAGGAACCGCTGGGCCCGGACGCGCACGCGTACTACGACGAGATCATCCGCAAACTGCAGCGCGATCCCGAGCACATTCAGCACATCCAGGACTTCTGGGGCGACACGCTGACGGCGGCCGGAGCCCAGAGCGCCGACGGCAAGGCGTCGTACGTGATGCTCAACCTCGCCGGCGAACAGGGCATGACGCTTGCCAACGAAGGCGTGGACGCGGTCCGCAAGGTCATCGAGGAGACCAAAGCCCCGCCGGGCGTGCAGGCGTACGTCGCCGGGCCCGCCGCGCTGACCGACGATCTGCACGTCATCGGCAACGCGAGCCTGGTGATGATCACCCTGATCACCCTCGCCGCGATCGCGGGCATGCTGCTGGTGGTCTACCGCTCGGTCAGGACCACGCTGGTCCAGCTGTTCCTGACGTTCCTGGCGCTGCTGACCGCACGCGGTGTGGTCTCGGTGCTCGCCACTCACGATGTTTTCGGGCTGACGACCTTCGCGGGCAACATCCTGACGATGCTGGCGATCGCCGCGGCCACCGACTACGGCATCTTCATCTTCGGCCGGTACCGCGAAGACCGCGGCATGGGCCTGGACCGCGACGACTCGTACTACGCCACCTTCAAGTCCGTCGCGCCCGTGATCGTGGGTTCCGGGCTGACCATCGCCGGCGCCACGTACTGCCTGAGCTTCTGCCGTTTGCCCTACTTCACCACCATGGGCGCGCCCGTCGCGATCGGCATGCTCGTGGTGGTGGCGATCTCGGTCACGCTCGGGCCGGCCGTCCTGTTCCTCGGCAGCCGGGTCGGGATGTACGAATCCAAGCGGCCGCCGCAGAGCAGGTTCTGGCGCCGCATCGGCACGTCCGTGGTGCGTTGGCCCGCACCGATTCTGGTGGCCAGCCTCTTCGTCGTGCTGATCGGGATCGTGGCCATCCCCGGCTACAAACCCGCCTACAACGACCGCTACTACCTGCCCGCGGACGCCAAGGTCAACATCGGCTTCGCGGCCGCCGACAGGCACTTCACGCAGGCCCGGATGAACCCCGACATCCTGATGGTCGAGTCCGGCCACGACATGCGCAATCCCGCCGACATGCTGGTGCTGAACAAGATTGCGAGCAACGTGATGCACACCGAGGGCATCGCGATGGTGCAGAGCATCACCCGGCCGCTCGGAATCCCCATCCAGCACAGCTCGATTCCGTTCCAGACGAGTATCTCGGGCCAGACCAGCAACATGAACCTGCCGTTCCAGCGCAAGCAACTGGAAGACCAGCTCAGGATGATCGACGCGACCAACGTCTCGATCGACATCCTGGAGAAGCAGTACGCACTGTCTCTCGAGCAGACCAGGCTGACCCAGGACTCGGACCGCAAGTCCCAGGAGCTGCTCAAGGTGACCGAGCAGATGCGCGACAACATCGCGAACTTCGACGACCAGTTCCGGCCGATGCGCAACTACTTCTACTGGGAACCGCACTGCTTCGACATCCCGATGTGCGCGGCCATCCGGTCGGTGTTCGACTCCCTGGACGGCATCGATGAACTGACCGACCGGACCAGCGACGTCCAGGTCAACACCGACAAACTGGCGGACCTCGCACCGAAGCTGACGGCGCTGCTCCCCCAGACCATCGCATCGATGAAGACCAGCCGGGACCTGTCGCTGGCGTCGTACAACTCGCAGAAGGCCCTCATCGACCAGATGCAGGCGATGAACGACACCGCGCTGGCGATGGGTGCCGCCTTCGACGGCGCCAAGAACGACGACCTGTTCTACCTGCCGCCCGAGGCCTTCCAGAACCCGGACTTCCAGCGTGGGCTGAAGATGTTCATGTCACCGGACGGCAAGTCGGCGCGTATGTTCATCACCCACCAGAGCGACCCGGCGACCGTCGACGGCATCGCCCGAGTGGAATCCGAACGCAAGGCCGCGCAGGAGGCCTTGAAGATGTCGTCGCTGTCGGACGCCAAGATCTACCTCGGCGGCGTCGCGGCGACCTACAAGGACATGGCCGACGGCGCGCGCTACGACCTGATGATCGCCGTGGTGTCCTCGCTGACGCTGATCTTCATGATCATGCTCATCCTGACCCGCAGCGCGGTCGCGGCGCTGACGATCGTCGGCACGGCGGGCAGCTCCATCGCCGCGTCGTTCGGCATCTCGGTGCTGCTGTGGCAGGACCTGTTCGGCATCCAGGTGCAGTGGCTGGTCATGCTGATGTCGGTCATCATCCTGTTGGCGGTCGGCTCGGACTACAACCTGCTCCTGGTCTCCCGGTTCCAGGACGAGATTCACGCCGGCCTGAAGACCGGCATCATCCGGTCCATGGCGGGCACCGGCGGCGTCGTGACGTCGGCCGGACTGGTGTTCGCGGCCACCATGGCCGGCATGATGGCAAGCAAGCTGATCGTGCTGGCGCAGATGGGCTCGACCATCGCCATCGGTCTGCTGATCGACACCTTCATCGTGCGGTCACTGCTGATGCCGTCCATCGCGGTGCTGCTCGGCCGCTGGTTCTGGTGGCCGCAGGTGGTGCACCCGCGGGGCAGGTACAACACCGAGAAGTTCGTGCCCAAGGCGTTCCAGCAGCCGCGGCAGCAGGAGCCTGCGACCGCGGGCTCCGGAGGCGGTCGGGCGGGCTTCGTTGACGACGCCCCGACGGACAGCTATCCGACCAGCACGGCGTAGCGCGGTTTGATGACGTCGTCGATGATCGCGAGCCGCTCATCGAACGGGATGAAGGCCGACTTCATGGCGTTGATCGTGAACCGTTGCAGATCGCTCCAGCCGTAGCCGAACTCGTTCACCAGATGCGCCATCTCCTGCGTCATGGTGGTATCGCTCATCAGGCGGTTGTCGGTGTTCACGGTGACGCGGAAGCGGAGCCGCGCCAACTGGTCGAACGGGTGCTCGGCGATGCTGGCCGCGGCGCCGGTCTGCACATTGCTGCTCGGGCACATCTCCAGCGGAATCCGCTTGTCCCGCACAATGTTCGCCACGCGCCCGAGCCGGTAGGCACCGTCGCGTCCGGCCTCGATGTCGTCGACGATGCGCACGCCGTGCCCCAGCCGATCGGCGCCGCAATAGGCGATGGCCTCGTGGATCGACGGCAGCCCGAAGGCCTCACCGGCGTGAATCGTGAAACGCGCGTTGTTCCCCCGCATGTACTCGAAGGCATCGAGGTGGCGGGTCGGAGGGTAGCCGGCCTCGGCACCGGCGATGTCGAACCCGACCACACCCAGGTCGCGGAACCGGATGGCCAGCTCGGCGATCTCGCGAGACCGCGCGGCGTGCCGCATCGCGGTCACCAGGCACCGGACCGTCGTCGCATGCCCCGCCGCTGCCGCGGCCTTCTCCCCGTCGGCGAATCCGGCCAGCACCGCGTCGACAACCTCGTCGAGCACCAGACCGCCGGCGATGTGCAGCTCGGGCGCGAACCGGACCTCGGCGTAGACGACGTTGTCGGCGGCCAGGTCCTCGACGCATTCGTATGCGACGCGGTACAGCGCGTCGGTGGTCTGCATGACGCCGACAGTGTGCGCGAACGGCTCCAGATAGCGGACCAGTGATCCGCTGTGCGCCTGGGTACGGAACCACATCGCCAGCTCACCGACGTCCATGGTGGGCAGGTCGCGGTAGCCGCTCTGCTCGGCCAGCTCCACCACCGTGGCGGGGCGTAGGCCGCCGTCCAGGTGATCGTGCAACAGGGCTTTCGGTGCCTGCTTGATCTGATCCAGCGTCAGGGTGGTCATGTGTCCATCTTGCGCTGGATGGTGGCTTTTAGCCCGCGGGTTCCGCCGCCGGCAGCAGCCGTGTCCGGAACAGGTCCAGCACCTGATCCAGCGCGGCTCGGGTCGGCTGGCCCGGCTCGTCGATCAGATGCTCGGTGACCACCGAGTGCGGTGGCAGGCGGGCGTCGGGGTTGGCGTCGGCGTCCTCGAGTTCGACAGCGATGAAGGCGTCACCGAGCTGCTCGCGCAGGAAGTCGAAACGCTCTGCCGGCACCAGCTTGTCGCCCTTGAATCGCATCCCGAGGACGTTGAGCCCGCGGGCGCAGCGGCCTTTGACGACCTCCAGGTCCGCCGGCGAGATGTCGATGTTGTGGCGCTGTTTGGCGGTCAGCCCCACGGGCATCGACGGCTGCGACAGCACCGGGGCCAGGATGACGTCGTCCGTGGCCATCGCCAAGGCGTAGCCACCGGTGAAGCACATGCCGATCGCGCCGACGCCGGGGCCGCCACAGCGTTCGTGCTCGGCGCGCGCCAGCGCCCGCAGCCAGTCGACCACCGGCGACGTCTTGCCCGTGGCGAGGATGGTGAACTCCTTGCTGATGCACGACGGCACCACTGACGCCATGCCTTTGAGCGCGGCCATGTTGCTGGCGTTGGGGTCAAGGCCCGGGATGCCGAAAAGGTGCGGCAGTACAGCGGTACAACCCAGATCGGCAACCTTGCGGGCGAAGTCGAGGACCTTGGGCGTGATGCCCGGTATTTCGGCGATCACAATGACGGCCGGTCCGCTACCGCGACGAAATACGGTGCGGGTCGTGCCGTTGTAGGTGAACTCGGAGCGTTCGAAGTCGAGCAGAGCGTCGTCAGCCATGCGCATGACCCTAGCCGCGCACATGTGCCAGAACCATGGATGTCTTTTCGCCCACCGCGAATCGGCCGCGGCACAGGCCGATCCGAGAAATTTACGGATATGCCCATTCCTGTATGTTTCCTGTGCGTAAATTTAGCCGAGCTGATCAACGCAGCGGACAATCGCGATTTTTCAAACTGAGGGGGCAGTTGTGGCAGGTGCACATCGGAAGCAGCGCGAACCGCGGACGTTGCCGGTATCGGGCTGGTTGAGCGCCGGTGCCGCGGCAGTCGGCATCGGGGCAGCACTGCTGGCTCCCGCAGCCGTGGCATCGGCACAGACCGGTGACGGCACCGGCCACTCCGCGTCGTCCACGCCGTCCGGTCAGGCATCAGGCTCAGCCGGCACGCCGACCAAGTCCAACGGCGGCTCCGAATCCTCCGGCTCGTCAAAGCCCAAGCCCGACAAGCGCACCCAGGCGAACAAGAACTCGCCCGCCAAAGCCAACTCCCCCGCAGCGTCCGCGCGGCAGTCGCGCAGCTCGGCGGCGGCCAAGCCGAGCGAACCGACGACATCCACCCCGAAGACCAAACCCGCGCGCAAGGCCGAAAACTCCACTCCGGCAAAGGCCTCGGCAGTCTCTCCGACAGCGGCTGCCGTTCCGGCCGCGGCGACAGCTCCGGCCGCGGCGGCATCGCGACCGGCGGCAGCGGCTCCGATCGCCGCGGTGTTCTCGGGTCAACCTGCGGGCACCACAGCGAACTTCGCGACGCGCACCGCGACGTCCCTGGCCGCCACCCCGAACACCGCACCGAATCCGTTGGCGCCGATGATCGCGATGACCACCGGCTTGCTGACCTCTATCGGGCGCGATCTTCGCAATTCCGCCCACACCATCGGCACCGAGGGTGGCCGCGTGGTGGCGTTCTTCATCGGCAACGGCACCGCCGACCATCCCAACGCGGGCATCCTGCTGGGCAACGGGTTCAGCTACACCGCCGCTACGTGCCTCACCATCTGCAACGGCGGGCGCAGCGGTCTGATCGGCAACGGCGGCAATGGTTTTGGCGGCGGCAGAGGGGCGAGCGCACAGCTCATCGGACACGGCGGTAACGGCAGCAACGGCGTGGCCGCGGGCGCCGACGGCGGCCGTGGCGGCAATGGTGGTGTGTTCTGGGGCAATGGCGGACACGGCGGTAACGGCGCTTCCGCGACGGCGCCTGGCGGAAATGGTGGCGCGGGCGGCGACGGGGGCAACACCGGCCAATGGGCCTGGTTGAGCACCGGCGGCAACGGCGGTCACGGCGGCAACGGGGCCGCCGGCACGGCCGGTGCGGCCGGCGTCGGTGGGGGCACCGCTGCGGCCAGCAATGGCGGGAACGCCACCAAGGGCGGCGATGGCGGTGCGGCCGGCCACGGCGGCAGCGCCGGACGCAACAGCTACGCCTCCAGCGGTGGTAATGGCGGCAACGGCGGCAACGGTGGAGCCGGGGCGGCGGGCGGAGCCGGTGCGACCGCTGCCGGCCAAGTCGACACGAACGGCAACCCCATCAACAACGGCAATGGCGGCAAGGGCGGCGACGGCAGCAACGGCGGTGCGGGCGGCGCAGCCGGTTGGGGTGGCGACTCGTCTATCTACTTGGGCCGCAACGGCAGTGGCGGCAACGGCGGCAAGGGTGGCAACGCCGGCCTGGCGGGGAACGGCGCAGACGGCGCGAACGGAACCGGCGCCAACCGCAACGGCGGCAACGGCGGCGACGGCGGCACGGCAGGTATGAACGGAGCCGGTGGCGCCCTTGGCTACGAGGGATTCGGCGGCGGCCTCGCCGGCAACCGGGGCACCAACGGGGCGGTCGGTACCGCGACCGTCGCGAAGGGCAACGGCAGCGGCGGGAACGGCGGAAGCGGCTACAGCTTCAATGGCACCGGTACCGGCTCTGACGGCGGTAAGGGCGGTGCCGGCGGGAACGGCGGCAAGTACGGCAACGGCGGTAAGGGCGGTAACGGCGGCAATGCCGACTCCGGGCCCGGCAACTCTGGCACCGGCCAATTCGCGGGTGACGGCGGCACCGGCGGCGATGCGGGCAACGGCGGCGCCGGCGGGTCCATCGTCGGTGATGGCGGCAATGGGGGTAACGGTGGCAGCGGCGGTAGCGGTGGCAACGGGTCTGCCGGCGCCACCGCCGGCGACGCCGGCACGGGCGGAGCCCTCGGCACCGGAGGCGCTGCGCCCAAGGGCACGAAGGGCTCCGACGGCACCAAGGGCGCCGACGGCCAGCCGGGCGACCAGAGCTAGCTAGACAATTCGGTCGATCACGAGCGGCCTCGAGGGTGGCTGGACGTCGCTGACGGACCAGCCGCCTTCGAGCTCGGTCAGAGCTGACGGCAGCCGCTCGGGCGTCTCGGTATACAGCGTGAACAGCTTCTCCCCGGCAGCGACCGGCTCTCCGCTACGGCGATGGATATAGAGCCCCGCCCCGGCCTGCACCGGGTCACCGGGCTGGGCCCGCCCCGCGCCGAGCCGCCACACGGCCATCGCCACGGCCATGGCATCGATGTCGCCCATCACCCCGCCGCGGGCGGCCACCACCGTCTCTGTGTGCGCACCCATCGGCAAAGGCGCGTCGGGATCGCCGCCCTGGGCGGCGATCAACTGCCGGAAACAGTCCATCGCGGTGCCGTCTGTCAGGGTCTGTGCCGGGTCGACGCCGTCGATGCCGGCCACGTCGAGCATCTCGCGGGCCAGCGCCACCGTCAGCGCGGCGACATCGTCCGGGCCGCCGCCGGCCAGCACCTCCAGCGACTCGGCGACCTCGACGGCGTTGCCGACGGCGCGACCCAACGGCCGGTCCATGTCGGTGAGCAGTGCCCTGGTCGGTACGCCGTAGGCGATGCCGAGGTCGACCATGGTGCGCGCCAGCTCGCGCGACTCGGCCTCGGTCTTGAGAAACGCGCCGCGACCGACCTTGACATCCAGCACCAGCGAGCGGGCCCCCTCGGCCAGTTTCTTGCTCATGATCGAACTGGCGATGAGCGGCAGGGACTCCGTCGTGCCCGTGACGTCACGCAGGGCATAGATCTTGCGGTCGGCCGGTGCCAGGTCGCCGGCCGCGAAGATGGCCCCTCCGATTTCGGAAAGCTGTTGGCGGATACGCTCTTTGGACAGTTCGGCGGTGAATCCGGGGATCGCTTCCAGCTTGTCGAGGGTGCCGCCGGTATGCCCGAGGCCGCGGCCCGCCGCCTGCGGCACGGCGCCGCCGCACGCCAGCACGACGGGCACCAACGGGATGGTGAGCTTGTCGCCGACACCGCCCGTGGAGTGCTTGTCCACCAGGGCGAGCGGCCGGCCGCCGCGCCGCAGGTCGGTGAAGTCGAAACGCTCCCCCGAGTCGACCATGGCCGCGGTCCAGCGAGCGATCTCGGCCGGCGTCATACCGCGCAGGAAGATCGCCATCAGCAAGGCCGACATCTGCGCGTCAGCGACCCGCCCGTGGGTGTAGCCGTCGATCACCCAGTCGATTGCGGCGTCGGACAGGACGCCGCCGTCCCGCTTGGTGCGGATGACGGTCGGAGCATCGAGATGCGGCCCATGATGTGGTGCGTCCGACGGCACGATCGAATCCTCCTGTCGGGGCCGTGGGTCGGCCCATCGAGCTGGTTACCGGTCGGTAATCAGAAGTGTTGCCCCGCTTGGTGTTACCGGCGGTTCAGGTCATCCGGCCCAAAGGCGTCGGGCAGTAGTTCGCCCAGGGGGCGTGGACCCGAGGCGTGGTCGATCAGCATGGCCGGTCCACCGTGCTCGAGCAGCACTTGCCGGCAGCGGCCGCACGGCGTCAGCACCGCGCCGGAGCCATCCACACACGCCAGCGCCAGCAGCCGTCCACCCCCGCTGGAATGTAGGGCGCAGACCACAGCACACTCCGCGCAGAGGCCAAGGCCATATGAGACATTTTCCACATTGCAGCCCACCACGATTCGGCCGTCGTCAACCAGCGCCGCGGCGCCCACCGGGAACTTCGAATAGGGTGCATAAGCGCCGCTGGAGACAGATATCGCCTTGTCCCGCAATAACTTCCAGTCAATTTCCGACATCACCGACACCCCGTTCCCAGCACCCCGACACCACGTCGAGACCCGACCCGACCACCCAGTAAGTTAACGTAGGCAAACCTAATTTCTGCCGCTGGTTCGCCATTCCCCCCACACGCTAGTTCTGACTGTGCGCAAATTGGGATTAGAGTCGCCCCGAGGTTTGGGCTCGGCACGCGAAAAAGTTGCTGCCGGGTCATGCGTCCACCGATGGCGTTGGAGGTCGAAATGAGTACAGCGGCAGCCGCGGATTCCGCCATACCCGCGCCGCGTTCATCCCCGCAGAAGCGGCGGACCCTGTATCGCGGAGACCCGGGCATGTGGTCCTGGGTACTACACCGCATCACCGGTGCCACCATCTTCTTCTTCTTGCTGGTCCATGTTCTGGACACGGCGCTGGTCCGGGTCAGCCCCGAGGCCTACAACGAGGTGATCAACACCTACAAGACGCCGATCATCGGGTTCATGGAGATGGGCCTGGTCGCGGCGGTGCTCTACCACGCCCTCAACGGCGTGCGAGTCATCTTGATCGACTTCTGGCAGCAGGGACCCAAGTACCAGCGGGTCATGCTGTGGACCATCCTGGCCATCTGGATCGCGGTCGTCATCGCCGCAGTTGGGGTAGAGGGCATGCACATGGTTGAGCACTACGGGTGGCTCAAGTGACCACGCATACCGATTCCGGCGCCGCTGAGGCGCGCCGCGGCGGCCGTCCGGCCCCCATCATGGAGCGCGAGCACGACCGCCCCGCAGCCCTCGACCATCCCCGTGCTCCTCGCCGCCCCCGTGGCATCCCGTACTTCGAGAAGTACGCCTGGCTGTTCATGCGCTTCTCGGGCGCAGCCCTGGTGCTGCTCGCCCTCGGCCACCTGTTCATCGGGCTGATCTGGCAGAACGGCGTCTACCGAATCGACTTCAACTACGTCGCGCAACGCTGGGCCTCGCCGTTCTGGCAGATCTGGGACATGGCCCTGCTGTGGCTGGCGCTGGTGCACGGCGCCAACGGCATGCGCACCATCATCGGTGACTACGCCCGCAAGAACACCACCAAGTTCTGGCTGAACTCGATTCTGCTGCTGGCCACCGGATTCACCCTGGTGCTGGGCAGCTACGTGCTCGTCACCTTCGACGCCAACATCAAATAAGCGGCCGGGCGAGCGAAGCGACGGGAAAAAGGGACAAGACATGATTCAGGAACATCGCTACGACGTCGTCATCGTCGGTGCCGGTGGCGCAGGTATGCGCGCGGCTGTGGAAGCCGGCCCGCGCGTGCGCACCGCAGTGCTGACCAAGCTGTACCCGACGCGTTCGCACACCGGTGCCGCCCAGGGTGGCATGTGTGCCGCGCTCGCCAATGTCGAGGACGACAACTGGGAGTGGCACACCTTCGACACCGTCAAGGGTGGCGACTACCTCGCTGACCAGGACGCCGTCGAGGTCATGTGCAAGGAAGCCATCGACGCGGTGCTGGACCTCGAGAAGATGGGCATGCCGTTCAACCGGACGCCCGAGGGCCGCATCGACCAGCGTCGCTTCGGCGGTCACACCCGTGACCACGGCAAGGCTCCGGTCCGCCGCGCCTGCTACGCCGCCGACCGCACCGGCCACATGATCCTGCAGACGCTGTACCAAAACTGCGTCAAGCACGACGTCCAGTTCTTCAACGAGTTCTACGCGCTCGACGTGGTCCTCACCGAGACCTCCGGCGGCCCGGTCGCGACCGGCATCATCGCCTACGAGCTGGCCACCGGCGACATCCACATCTTCCACGCCAAGGCCATCGTCTTCGCCACCGGCGGTAGCGGCCGGATGTACAAGACCACCTCCAACGCGCACACCCTCACCGGTGACGGCCTGGGCATCATCTTCCGCAAGGGACTTCCCTTGGAGGACATGGAGTTCCACCAGTTCCACCCGACAGGCCTGGCCGGCCTGGGCATCCTGATCTCGGAAGCCGTGCGTGGTGAGGGTGGACGTCTGCTCAACGGCGAAGGCGAGCGCTTCATGGAGCGCTACGCCCCCACCATCGTCGACCTGGCGCCCCGCGACATCGTCGCCCGCTCCATGGTGCTCGAGGTCCTCGAGGGCCGCGGCGCCGGACCGCACAAGGACTACGTCTACATCGACGTGCGCCACCTCGGTGCGGAGGTGCTGGAGGCCAAGCTTCCGGACATCACCGAGTTCGCCCGCACCTACCTCGGCGTCGACCCCGTCACCGAACTGGTGCCGGTGTACCCGACCTGCCACTACGTCATGGGCGGTATCCCGACCACGATCAACGGCCAGGTGCTGCGCGACAACGTCAACGTGGTTCCGGGCCTGTACGCCGCCGGTGAATGTGCCTGCGTCTCGGTGCACGGCGCCAACCGCCTGGGCACCAACTCGCTGCTGGACATCAACGTGTTCGGCCGTCGCGCCGGTATCGCCGCCGCCGAATACGCGCAGAACCACAACTACGTCGAGCTGCCGGACAACCCGGCCGACATGGTCGTGGGCTGGGTCGGCGACATCCTGTCCGACCACGGCAACGAGCGCGTCGCCGACATCCGCACCGCGCTGCAGCAGTCGATGGACAACAACGCCGCGGTGTTCCGCACCGAGGAGACCCTCAAGCAGGCGCTGACGGACATCCACGCACTGAAGGAGCGGTACAGCCGAATCACGGTGCACGACAAGGGCAAGCGCTACAACAGCGACCTGCTCGAGGCCATCGAGCTGGGCTTCCTGCTCGAGCTGGCCGAGGTCACCGTGGTGGGTGCGCTGAACCGCAAGGAATCGCGTGGCGGCCACGCCCGCGAGGACTACCCGGACCGCGACGACACCAACTACATGCGCCACACCATGGCCTACAAGCAGGGCGCCGACCTCCTGTCCGATATCCGGTTGGACTACAAGCCTGTCGTCCAGACCCGGTACGAGCCGATGGAACGGAAGTACTGACATGACTGCTGTTCTGGACAAAGGGACCGACCAGGCCCTGCCCCCGGTGCCGGACGGCGCCGTCATGGTCACGCTGAAGATCGCCAGGTTCAACCCGGAGAACCCGGATGCCGCCGGCTTCCAGAGCTTCCGCGTGCCCTGTCTCCCCAGCGACCGGTTGCTCAACCTGCTGCTGTACGTGAAGGGCTACCTGGACGGCACGCTGACGTTCCGCCGGTCCTGCGCGCACGGTGTGTGTGGCTCGGACGCCATGCGGATCAACGGCGTCAACCGGCTGGCCTGCAAGGTCCTCATGCGTGACCTGCTGCCGAAGAAGCCGGGCAAAGACCTGACCATCACCATCGAACCCATCCGCGGCCTGCCCGTGGAGAAGGATCTGGTGGTGGACATGGAGCCGTTCTTCGACGCCTACCGCGCCGTGAAGCCGTTCCTCATCACCTCGGGTAACCCCCCGACCCGTGAGCGCATCCAGTCGCAGACCGACCGCGCCCGCTTCGACGACACCACCAAGTGCATCCTGTGCGCCTGCTGCACCACGTCGTGCCCGGTGTACTGGAGCGAGGGTTCGTACTTCGGCCCCGCCGCGATCGTCAACGCGCACCGGTTCATCTTCGACTCGCGTGACGAGGCAGCCGCCGAGCGGCTGGACATCCTCAACGAGGTCGACGGGGTGTGGCGCTGCCGCACCACCTTCAACTGCACCGAGGCCTGCCCCCGCGGCATCCAGGTGACAAAGGCGATCCAGGAAGTCAAGCGCGCCTTGATGTTTGCCCGCTAGAGGTTTTCTAGCTCCAACGTGAAGAAGATCGCGAGAATTCACCAAATTCTCGCGATCTTCTTCACGTTGGGCAGCCTGCGGCGTCCAGCGCCGCCCAGACACGCTCGATAACGGTGCGTGGGCGGTGGTTCAGCAGGTTGGCGCCAACCCGAACCATCCGCCAACCGAGGTCCCGGTACTCGACGTCCTGATCGATGTCTTTGGCGCGCTGCCGCGGGTCCTCCCAATGTTGGATGCCGTCGTACTGCACGCCGACCTTCCATCGCCGCCAACCCATGTCGATCCGCCCGACCAACTCCCCGTACTCGCCGAATACCTCGATCTGAGTGTCAGTCGGCCTCATTCCAGCATCGGTGAGCAGCAGCCGCGTGCGGGTCTCCTGGGGCGACTCCGCACCACAGTCGGCGAGATCCAATACCCGACGCAATTGGACCAGCCCACGTGCACCCCGGTGCCGATCGATAAGCGCTTGTACCTCAACGAGTTTCAGATCACCTGCCTGCAGCAGCGCGTCAATCCGGATAACCGCCGCGGTGAGCCCGCGACGTCGGCCCAGATCGAAAGCGGTCCTGGCAGGTGTCGTCGCCCGAATCTCGCGGACCAGGCTGATCTCGTCCTCGGCGAGCTGGTCGCTGTGCAGCAGCACACCCGCGGCTTTGTACCTGCTGGGGTGATTGATTTCAGCAGTCTCCCTGACATCAATCCACTTCGAGCCATGCAATGCAGCGGCAGACAAACCCGCGGCAACACCGCGCCGCCCTGACCACAGCCAGGCCGCGACGGCTTTGTCGACGGGAGTCATGACCGCGCCCTGGGGGACGTAGACATCACGGTGGATCATGTCGTGCCGGGTATCCAGCCGGTACCGGCTGACCAATCCCACAGCAAGTGCCTCTGAGCCCAGGAAGGGCCAATCCATCGCCACGTGTATTGGACTCTCGCGTGATGCGACTGGTTCCACATTCCGCCCAACGTGAAGTCGATTGCGAGAATCTGCGGAAATCTCACGATCTACTTCACGTTCGGCACAGGTATTTACTGGGACCCACGTTCCCGGTAAATTGGATCCCATGACGATCCCCAATGCCGTGGAGCCCAGCTACCAGAACCTGTTGGACGTGTTGTCCGAGGGCTCGGTACGGCGCCGCTTCGATCCCTATCTCGACATCGCGTGGGATGCCCCCGACATGCAGATCGACCTGAGCGATCCGCGGTGGGTGCTGTCCCCGACCATCGACCCGCTGGGCGCCACCCAGTGGTACCAGAGCCAGCCGCTCGAGCGGCAGATCGAGATCGGCCGGTGGCGGACGCTCAACACCGTCAAAGTGGGTGCGGCGTTCGAGAGCATCCTGATCCGCGGGCTGATGGCCTTCATCATGAAGCTGCCCAACAACTCCCCTGAGTTCCGGTACGCGCTCCACGAGATGACCGAAGAGTGCAACCACATCCAGATGTTCCAGGAGCTCGTCAACCGCTCCGGGACGGACGTGCCCGGCATGCGGAAGCTGTTCTTCAAGCTGTCGCCGTACATCGGCCTGGTGGGGCAGTACTCGCCGACGGCGTTCATGGCCGGCATCCTCGCCGGCGAAGAGCCCATCGACCACTTCCAGAAGGGCATGATCCGCGAGGGCGCCAATCTGCCGCCGGCGGTGTTGCGCACCATGCAGATCCACATCGCCGAGGAAGCCCGGCACATCTCGTGGGCCAACGAGTTCCTCAAGACCCACATGCCCGACCGGTCGTGGCGGTTCAAGGCCTTCGCCACCGTCGCGTTCCCGCTGACGCTGCGCTGGCTGGCGCACGAGATCATGGGATCGTCGAAGTCGTTCGGCAAACAGTTCGATATCCCGGAAGACGTTATGCGGCAAGCTTTCTGGCGCAGCCCGCAGTCGCGGAAGATCATGGCGAGCTTCTTCGACGAGACCCGTGCGCTCGCCGAGGAGATCGGCCTGATGAACCGTGTCGGGCGCTGGATGTGGAAGCGCTGTGGCATCGCCGGTGAGACGGCCCGCTACCGCAGTGCACCCAACCGCGAGGCACAGCTGATTCCCTGATGCCCCACGTCATCACGCAGTCCTGCTGCAGCGACGCCTCCTGCGTCTACGCCTGCCCGGTCAACTGCATTCACCCCACGCCCGACGAGCCGGACTTCCACACCGCCGAGATGCTCTACATCGACCCGGTGGAGTGCGTCGACTGCGGCGCGTGCGTGACGGCCTGTCCGGTCGACGCCATCAAGCACGACGGTTCGCTGGAGTCCACCGAGAGGGTCTTCCTCGAGCTCAACGCTGATTTCTACAAAGAACCACGACCCCGGGCGCTGCTGGCGCCGGTCGTCCCGCCACTGCAGGTCCGCGCTCCCGGGACCGTCAACGTCGCCATCGTCGGCTCCGGCCCCGCCGCCATGTACGCCGCCGACGAAGTGCTGACCATCCCGGCAGCCCGGGTCCGGATGTACGAGCGACTCCCCCAACGCGGCGGCCTCGCCCGCTTCGGCGTCGCGCCCGACCACCGGCGCACCCGAGGCATGTCGCGGCAGTTCAACACCATCTGCGCCGATCCTCGGCTGGAGTTGGTCACCGGCGTCGAGGTGGGCGCCGACATCACCCATCAGCAGCTGCTCGCCGATCACGACGCGGTCATCTACGCCGTGGGCGCGTCCACCGACCGCCCGCTCGACGTCCCCGGCGCCGGGCTACCGGGCGTCAGCTCGGCCACCCGGTTCGTGGCGTGGTACAACGGCCATCCCGATTTCGCCGACGCCGCCTTCGACTTATCGGGCCAGCGCGTGGTCATTGTCGGCAACGGCAATGTCGCGCTCGACGTCGCCCGGATCCTCACCACCGATCCCGACCGGCTGGCCGCCACCGACATCGCGCCATACGCGTTGAAAGCCTTGCAGCAGAGCCAGATCGAGGAAGTTTTCGTCGTCGGCCGGCGAGGGATCGCGCAGTCGGCATTCACCGTGCCGGAGCTTGTCGGCCTGACGTCCATGCCCGACGTCGACGTCGTCGTCTCTCCACAGGACCTGGCGTCCCTGCCGGATACCGATCCGCGCGCCCGCATGCTGCGCGATCTGCCGCGACGGCCCGGCAACCGCCGGATCGTGCTGGAGTACTTGCAGTCGCCCACCGCCATTGCACGCACCGCGGCCGGACTGGAAATCGAATTCGCCCGCAACGAACTCGTGGCCGCGCCCGACGGCACCGCCAAGGTGAAGCCGACCGGGGACGTGCACAGCGTCTCTGCCGGACTCGTGCTGACGTCCATCGGATACCGGGGACGGCCCGTCGCGGGCCTGCCGTTCGACGACGCGCGCGGAACCGTGCCGCACAACGAAGGCCGGGTCGACGGCGTTGTCGCCACCTACGTGACCGGCTGGATCAAGCGCGGCCCGACGGGATTCATCGGCACCAACAAGTCCTGCGCGCAGGAAACCGTGCGCGCTCTGGTGGCCGACTACAACGCGGGGTTGTTGGCCTGACGGTTCGCCAGCGCGGCGACCACGGCAACGAGCGGTTCGTCGCGGCTCACCTCGAAACCGATCGCCCGCGCGGCGCCGTCGATGACGTACCAGGTGAAGTCGGCCAGGTGCGCGATCATCTCTTCGCGGGTGTGCGTCGGCGCCGGGCTGCGCACCCACGCGAACAGCGTCTCCTCGACCATGGTCACGATCGCCAGCGGAACCAGTTTGAACGCGCTGTCCTCGACGCCGATGGCCAACTGGATGGCGGCGATGATGCCGTCCGCGCGTTCGATGATGCGGAGCTTCAATTCGCCCACGGCGTCGAGCGTTTCGTCGCCCTCGAACGACGGGCCGTTGCGCGCGAACTCGTTCAGCCGCGGATGGTCGATCATCCAGTCCGCGACCGCTTCGATGGTCCGGGTCAGGATCTCTCGCAGTGAGCCGTCGGTGATGTCGAGCTTGCCGACCAGAACCGACCCGAAGTCGTCGATCAGGTACGAACGCACCCGGCGTTCGAGCTCCTCCTTGCCCGAGGTCTGCCGGTAGATCACCGACTTGGCGACGCCGGCCCGCTTGGCGATGGCCGCGACGGAGATGTCGGCGCCGGCCGGGCTCTCCTCCAGCAGGTCGATCATCGCGAGCAGGATCTGGGACCGGCGCTCGGCGTTGTGCTGCTCCCACCGCGCCTCGTAACCACTCACCGAGGCAGGGTTCGAGGCCACAGACATGGGCTCTACCGTAGCCGCTGCCGTGACGCACGCCACGCGCCGTCACACGTCGCCGCGCTGTCTCGTCCAACCGATATGACGACAACACCACGCATCGCGCCCCTGCCCCCGCAACGTGCCGGCCTGCTGACCCGGCTCATGTACCGCTACGCCAAGCGTGAGTTCGGCGAGGTGCCCGAACCGTTCGCGGTCGCGGCGCACCACCCCCGGCTGCTGGTCGCCAACGCCGTGCACGAGGGCCTGCTGAAGAGCGGCTCGAAGACGCTGCCCGGCGCGGTCCGCGACCTCGCCGTGTTCTGGACCGCCCGCACGGTCGGCTGTTCCTGGTGCGTCGACTTCGGCACCATGCTGATGCGCCTCGAGAGCCTGGATGTGGAGCGGCTCAAGCACATCGACGCCTATGCGACCTCGCCACTGTTCACCGACGACGAGCGGGCCGCCATCGCGTACGCCGACGCGATGACCACCGATCCCCACACCGTGACCGACGAACAGGTCGACGACCTCAAGCGCCGGTTCGGCGAGGCGGGTGTCATCGAGCTGACGTACCAGATCGGGGTGGAGAACATGCGGTCCCGTATGTACGCCGCGCTCGGGATCACCGAGCAGGGCTTCAGCTCGGGCGACGCGTGCCGGGTGCCTTGGGAGACACCAACGCAGTAGCAAGGCGCGCTGGCTCCGCGGCCCGGCCAGATGGTAGAACACGTTACAGAAATAGCGGCCGCCGTCGCTGAAACCGCCTGTTCAGCGAGGAGCGCCCATGCACTGGTACACCGGCAGCACGTTCTATGACACGGTGCTGACCGCGGCCTTCGCGTTCGCGGCCTTCGTGATCATCGGCGGCTTCTTCGCGCAGAGTTCGTACGGGCGGTTCTCGACAACGAAACTCGGCTTGAACCTCAACCCGAAGCTCGGCTGGTGGCTGATGGAGCTCCCGGCGACCGTGGTGTTCCTGATCTGCTACCTGGCCGGGCCGCACCGATTCGAGCCGACATCGCTGGTGCTCGCCGGGATCTGGATGCTGCACTACGCCAACCGGGGTTGGTTCTTTCCGCTCGCGATCCGCCAGGTGCCGGGTAAGCGTGGCACCTTCAATGTGTCGGTCATCGTGATGGGCATGCTCGTCACGTCGATGCACGGCTATCTCAACGGGACCTTGTTCAGCCACGACTTCTTCGGGCAGTACACCACCGCATGGCTGACCGACCCCCGATTCCTGGTGGGCCTGGTGGTCTACCTGTGCGGATTCACACTGCTGATCAACTCCGAATCGATCGTGCGGAACCTGCGGGAAAAAGGCAGCCCGGGCGCATCGGCCTCTGGACTTCGCGCAAGCGGCTCATCCTCCGAATACCGCATCCCGTACGGCGGCGGCTTCCGGTTCGTCACCAGCCCGGCGTACCTGGGCGAGCTCATCGCGTGGTCCGGCTTCGCGCTCCTGACCTGGGCGCTCCCCGGCGTCGTCATCCTGTTGATCACCGCGGGCAATCTGATTCCCCGGGCGCTGGCCACCCACAGCTGGTATCAGGAGAAGTTCCCCGAGTACCCCACCGACCGAAAAGCGTTGATTCCTTACGTCCTGTGAGACGACTAGTCAGACTCCAGCGGCGAGCCGCTAATCAGACTTCAGCGGCGAGCCGCTAATCAGACTTCAGCGGCGACGCCGTGAACTTGTCCGGGTTCGCGATGTCCCACAGCGCGACGACCTTGCCGTCGCGCACGGTCATCGCGGTGACGCGGGGCAGCATCTCCGGGTGGCCGCCGTCGGCGGGCAGGCCTGGGGTGTAGGCGCCGAGCTCGCCGTTGATCAGCGCCAGCTGGGACGTCGAAAGCCATTGCGGTCCATAGCGTCTGGCCAAGCCGAACAGGAACCGCGCCACCTTGTCCGCGCCGACGATGGTGCGGGGCGCGGTCGGGGCCCGACGGTTGGAGTCGCCGGTGAACGTGGCTTCGGGGTGCAGTAGTTCGACGACCGCTGCCATATCGCCAGCAGCCAGTGCGGCCATCAGCTTGCCGACGGCTTCGTTGTGCCCGGCGTCCGGCGGCGGTGCGGCGGCCGCGGCGACCGCGCGCCGAGCGCGTGACGCGAGTTGACGCGCGCCGGCGTCCGTCACGCCCAGCACCGATGCGATCTCGGAGAACGGCACCGCGAAACCGTCGTGCAGCACGAAGGCCACTCGCTGATCGGGCGTCAGCCGCTCCAGCACCACCATCGCGGCGAAGCGAGCATCCTCCCCCGCCACCACGGCAGCCAACGGATCGGCGGCGTCGAATCTCGTCACCACCGGCTCGGGCAGCCACTCACCGAAATACGCCTCCCGTCGGTGCGCGGCGGACCGCAGCCGGTCCAGGCCCAGACGGCTGACGACGGTGGTCAGCCAGGCGCGCGGTTCGGCGATGGCGTCGACATCTGCGCCATGCCAGCGCAACCAGGCGTCCTGCACGATGTCCTCGGCGTCGGCGTACACGCCGGTCAGCCGGTACGCGACCGACAGCAGGTGCGGGCGCAGCCGCTCGAACTGGTCGGTGTCCTGCGCAGTGGTCACCACACCAACCTACGACTGAAGTGTGCCAGGGCGAAGGCCCGTAGCATCTCATCGGCAATCGACCGGGATGAGCAGGGAGCAGATGACTACGACAACGCCAGACATCGTCGCCCGGGACAAAGGCCTCAAGCGGGGCGCCCTCGGTCTGGTGTCCAGCGTGGTGGTCGGGCTGGCGTCCACGGCGCCCGCATACAGCCTGGCCGCGACACTCGGCCTGGTCATCGCCGCCGGCGGCACGCTGCTCGCCGGGGTGAAAGCGCCTGCCATCATGCTCATCTCGTTCGTGCCGATGTACCTGATCGCCATCGCCTATCAGGAGCTGAACAAGGCCGAGCCGGACTGCGGCACCACATTCACCTGGGCCGCAAGGGCATTCGGGCCCGTGGTCGGCTGGCTCGGCGGCTGGGGCATCATCGCCTCCGACGTCATCGTGATGGCGAATCTGGCGCAGATCGCCGGGTCGTACTCGTTCACGTTCGCCGGGGACCTGGGCTGGCATTCGGCCGCGGCACTGGCCGGCAGCACCCTGTGGTCGACGGTGGCGGGCGTCATCTGGATCGTCCTCATGACCTACATCTGTTACCGAGGCATCGAGGTGTCGGCCCGGCTGCAGTACGTGTTGCTGACCGTCGAGGTCGTCGTGCTGGTCGTGGTGTCGGTCGTCGCGCTGGTGAAGGTGTACACGCACCACGGCCACGCGTACTCGATCATGCCGTCGTGGTCCTGGTTCTGGCCCGGCGGAATGGATTTCGGCACGGTGATCGCCCCGGCGGTGCTGGCCACCATCTTCATCTACTGGGGCTGGGACACCGCGGTGGCGTGCAATGAGGAGTCCGACGACCCGGGCCGCACCCCGGGCCGGGCCGCCGTCATCTCGACGTTCCTGCTGCTCGCCACCTATGCGCTGGTCACGGTCTCGACCATCGCGTTCGCCGGTGTGGGCACCGCGGGCATCGGGTTGGGCAACCAGGAAAACGCCAAGGACGTGTTCACGGCAATCGGGCCATCGTTGTTCGGCGACAGCGTGATCGGCAAGATCGGCATGCTGCTGCTGTCGGCATCGATCTTGACCTCTGCCGCCGCCTCGACGCAGACCACCATCATGCCGACCGCGCGCACCACCCTTTCGATGGGCGTATACCGCGCGCTGCCAAAGAGTTTCGCGAAGATTCATCGGCAGTACCTGACGCCCACCACCTCGACCATCGTGATGGGCGTGGTGTCGGTGCTGTGCTACGTGGTGTTCACCGCGATCAGCGCCGACCTGTTGACGGCCCTCATCGGTTCGGTCGGCCTGATGATCGCGTTCTACTATGCACTGACCGGATTTGCCTGCACGTGGTTCTACCGAAAGACGTTGACCCGCAACGCCCGTGACTTCATGATGCGGGGCCTGCTGCCACTGCTCGGCGGCATCACACTGTCGGTGGTGTTCGGATACGGTCTGATCGAGTACAGCAAGCCCGACTGGCTCAAGGATCAAAACCATCATGACGTCACCATTTTCGGCTTCGGCGCGGTGGGCGTGGTCGGTGTCGCCGGGCTGCTGCTCGGGGTGGTGCTGATGTTCGCCTGGCGCGTCGCGCAGCCGGACTACTTCCGTGGGCTGACGCTGCCGCGGCGGCATGATCTGGTGCTGGAGACGCCGGCCTCTGTGCATTCCGGTCCGGCCCATTTCGGGCTGCCCGACTCCGGCGACATGCCGACGGTCATCGCGCCCGACCTGTCGAACCTACCACCGGGTGAGGTTGCGGTGGACACGGCCACGGGCGAGGAATTCCGCCGCCGCCGACCAGCAAGCACGCGTGAAAACACCGAAAATCAATGACATTTTGAGGTTTTCACGTCTGCTCGCGCGGAGAAAGTTAACGTCTACCCGTGTCGAACAAGCCGTCCATCAATCCGGCGCGCTGGACCCCGCCGCCGGTCGACGCCCTCCCCGATTTTCCGTCCGCCGAGCTCACCATCGTGCCGATGCCGGGCGATGCCCCCGAGGACGTGGTGGTCGGCGCCGACGGCGCGCTGTGGACGGGCCTGGTCGACGGGCGGATCGTGCGGGTCTCGCCCGACGGCAGTACGGATGTCGTGGCCGACACCGGCGGCCGTCCGCTCGGGCTGCACGCGGCACGGGACGGACGGCTCCTGGTCTGCGACAGCTACCGCGGGCTGCTGTCCCTGGACCCCGGCACCGGTGCCCTGGAGGTCCTGGTCCCCGACATCGATGGCCGGCCCCTTCGGTTCTGCTCGAATGTGACGGAAACCGACGACGGCGCAATCTATTTCACCGAGTCCACCAGCTCGTTCCACTATGAGCATTTCCGCGCGGCCATCCTCGAGGCGCGCGGGGACGGCGGCCTGTACAAGCTGGCGACCGACGGCACAGTGAGCACGCTGCGCGACGGCCTGTACTTCGCCAATGGCGTCACCGTCACCGCGGACGGCACGGCGCTGGTGTTCGCCGAGACACAGGGCCGCCGGCTGTCGAAGTACTGGCTGTCCGGACCGCAGGCCGGGACCGTCACCCCACTCGCGGTCAACCTGCCCGGCATGCCCGACAACATCTCGACGGGCGCCGACGGCCGGATCTGGGTCGCGTTCGTCGCCCCGATCAATGCCGCCGCGGAGTGGCTGGCACCGCGGCCGACGATCCTGCGGCAGCTGGTGTGGCGGCTGCCGGAGGCACTGCAACCGCAGATGCCGTTGGAGGTGTGGGCCGTCGCCTTCGATCCCGACAGCGGCGCCGCGGTCGCCGGGGTCCGCATGCGGCACCGGCAGTTCGGTCAGGTCACCGGGGTCGTCGAGCACGGCGGCCGGTTGTGGATGAGCTCTATCGGGGTCCCGGCACTGGCCCACTGCGCGCTGCCCTGAACCGCGGCCGAGCGTGCGGGAAAACGAGGAAAACCGGCCCGAAAATCGCGCCACCCCCCACGCTCGACGCCGGGCCGTGAAATCACTCACGCAACATCAACCCCATTTGTCACAGCGCGGCAACCTGGAAACCGGTTTGCCGTCGCCTAATCTGGCGACACCATGGCGACCACCCGATCCACGGCACAACGCGCTGCAGCCCTGGCAGCAGCGTTTTTCCTGACGGCCGCACCGGCGCTGGCCTACGCCGAACCCGACCCGCCGGCCGCTGATCCCTGCCCGTACCGGGTCACCACACCGCCCGCGGTCGACCAGTCCGAGGTGCCGAAGGCCGGTGACCCACCGGCCCCCATCCCGGTGCCGGCCACGCCGCTCGGCGGCGACCTGATGGGCAGCTGCGGCGTCGTCGCCGCGCCCGACACGCCGCCGCTGCCCGGCGACGTCTCGGCTGACGCCTGGATCCTCGCCGACCTGGACAGCGGCGACATCATTGCCGCGAAGGACCCGCACGGCCGGCACCGCCCGGCCAGCATCATCAAGGTGCTGATCGCGACCCAGGCCCTGCGTGAACTGCCCGTCAACAAGCGCGTCACCGGTACTCCGGAAGATGCGGCGGCCGAGGGCACCCGCGTCGGCGTCGACGACGGCGGCATCTACACCGTCAACGACCTGCTACACGGGCTGCTCATGCACTCCGGCAACGACGCGGCGCACGCGCTGGCGATGCAGGTCGGCGGCATGGACACCGCGCTCACCAAGATCAACGACCTGGCCGCCAAGCTCGGCGGCCGCGACACCCGGGCGGCCACCCCGTCGGGCCTCGACGGTCCCGGCATGAGCACCTCGGCCTACGACCTGGGTCTGTTCTACCGCTACGCCTGGCAGAACCCCACATTCGCCTCGATTGTCGCGACGCAGAAGTACGACTTCCCCGGACATCCGGCCAAGCCGGGCGAACCCGGTGACCACCCGAGTTACGAGCTCGAGAACGACAACAAGCTGCTCTACAACTACCCGGGCGCACTCGGCGGCAAGACCGGGTACACCGACGACGCCGGGCAGACGTTCGTCGGCGCTGCTGATCACGACGGTCGCCGACTGGTCGCGATCCTGCTGCACGGCACCCGGGTGCCGATCGCCCCATGGGAGCAGGCGGCACGCCTGCTGGACTACGGATTCGCCACCCCGCCCGGCACCAAGGTCGGCAAGCTCATCGAGCCGGACCCGTCGCTCAACCAGCACAAACCCGACGCGAAGCATCCCGCGGCCGCCCAGGCCATGGACGCGCTACCGTCGGTGGACGCCTTGCCGATCCGCGTCGGCGTCGGCGTGGTCGGGGCCGCGATCGTGCTCTCGCTGATGATGGCCGCCCGTTCGATCAATCGACGCCCACAGCACTCCAATCGGTAGAGACTGACGAGCGATGACGCTCATCTCGGCCGGGACCGTTGTTATCGGAGGCTCAGCGCTCGACGCTGTGTCCCGGCCCGGCTGGCTGGAGATCAGTGGCGACCGCATCGCAGCGTGCGGCAGCGGTGCCCCGCCCCGCACTGTCGACGTCGAATTTCCGGACGGGGTCGTGGTGCCGGGCTTCGTGGACATGCACGTGCACGGTGGCGGCGGATCCTCCTACAGCACTGACGATCCCGACGAGATCGCGCGGGCCGCCGAATTTCACCGCGGCCATGGCACCACCACCACGCTGGCCAGCCTGGTCACCGCGGCGCCGGAAGTCCTGCTGTCCCAGGTCCGTGCCCTGGCCGACGCCACGCAAGACGGCGTCGTCGCGGGAATCCACCTCGAGGGCCCGTGGCTCAGCTCCGTACGCTGCGGGGCGCACGACGTGACGCAGCTGCGAGATCCCGATCCCGCGGAGATCGACTCCGTGCTCGCCGCGGCCGACGGCGCCATCGCGATGGTGACCATCGCCCCGGAGCTGCCCGGCGCCGATGTCGCGATAGAACGGTTCGTCGACGCGGGAGTCATTGTGGCCGTTGGCCATACCGACGCCAGCTACGAGGAGACCAAGCGGGCTCTGCAACTCGGCGCCACCGTCGGCACGCACGTGTTCAACGGAATGCGTCCGTTGCACCACCGCGATCCGGGCCCGGCGCTGGCGTTGCTGGAAGACGCCCGGGTGACGGTGGAGCTCATCGCCGACGGCGTGCATCTGCACCCGGCGCTCGTCCATCAGGTGGCGGTCACCGCGGGCTCGGACCGCGTCGCACTGATCACCGATGCGATGGCGGCAGCCGGCATGCCGGACGGGACGTACCAACTGGGCGGGCTCGACGTCGAGGTCACCGGCTCGGTGGCGCGGCTGCGCGAGCGAACCACCATTGCCGGCAGTACCGCGACCATGGACGCGCTGTTCCGCACGGCGGCAACAGGTTTGGAGTCCGCCTCGGATGCCGCGTTGCGGCACGCGGTAGCGATGACCGCGACCACGCCGGCGCGCACGCTGGGGTTCGACGAGGCCGGCACGCTGCGGCCGGGCATGTCTGCTGATCTGGTGGTGCTGGACCGCAAGCTTCAGGTCCGTGCGGTGGTGCGGCGTGGCGTGTGGGCGGCGAGCCGCGACTAGATCACCGTGAGCGGCAATGCCTTTCCCGCATCGCGGCCCGCGGCGATGGACAACCGCTGGCGCCCCAGCGCCGGCCATGCCTGGACCGCACAGAACGGCGCGCACTGATCCTGGCTCGACCGGGTGCCGACGTGCACGCAGCACTGCACCAGCCGCTCTTCGATCATGGTCGAGATGTCCATGAACGGTTTGACGGTGATGCGGACCACGCGCTCCCCCAACAGCTTCCGCACCCGGCTCTTGCCACCGGGCAGGGCCGACGAGGCAAGGGCCAGCAGGGTCGGCATGCCCAGATCGCAGTTCTGGCAGATGGTGCGCCAGACATCGCCGATCCCGGGGTGCGACAGCGAGGACTGCTCGGAGAGCAGGCCGAGCAGCGATTCCCGCACCGCCAGCTGTAGTTCCTGCGGCAGCTCGCGGTCAGCGATCCTGTTGGACACCAGGCCGAGTCGGTCCTTGAGCACGTCGTGGCCCATCAGCGACACCAGCGACCGCCACTGCCCGGAATCATCGCGGATCAGATAGCCGACCGAGCAGCAGTGCGGATGCGAGCATGGCAGCGCGGTGAGGTCGCGCCACGTCACCAAGCCATCGGTCTGCGGGCCCAGCCTGCTCAGCACCCCGGTGTGGGTCAGCCGGTCGAGCGTGTCCAGACTGCCCGAGCGCCCCGAGCCGAACTGCGGCTGGATGGTGATGCCACCGACGTACGGAGTGTCGAGTGCCAGCTGCACCATGTCGCCGATCTCATCGTCGTTGACGCCCAGCGCGGCAGCCATCACCAGCGTCGTGAAGATCTGGTGTTCCGAAAGTCGCTGCAAAACCTGCTGTTTCAGCCTGCGCAGGTCGCCGCCGCGGTGATGCCGGTGGGCGGTCTCGGACAATCCGTCGTACTGCAGATACACCTCGACCCGGTGCCGGTGGGTGCTGAGCAGCTCGAGCAAGACGTCGTCGGTCGCGAGCCGGATACCGTTGGTGTTGACCAGAATTCGCGTGATGGGCCGCCTGATGAGTTCATCCAGCAGTTTCGCCAGGTCGGGATGCAGGGTCGGTTCCCCGCCCGAGATCATCAGCACGTCCAGCCGCCCGTTCTCCCGGGCCAGTCGCTGGTCGACGTTGGCGAGCACCTCGGACACGGGCACCACGTTGCGCAGATCGGGTGACGAATCGGTGAAGCAGGTGGGACACCGCAGATTGCAAACCTCGGCGATGTCCTCGAGCAGGATGCACGTGTGCTGGGTCTGCATCTCGGGAAGCCCACGCAGATAGGCGGACGGGATCGGATCGAAATTGCCTGCCACATCGGGGATGTGCGCCTTGGTCGGTGCGGTCCACTCCTCCAGATAGGACAGAATCCCAGGGCTCTCGTCGTAGAGCGTGCGCACCAGCCCGTGCGCCGGGCAGCCCCGCTCCAGCCACACCCGGCCGCCGCGGTCGACGAGCCGGCCGGCCAGGCGCGCCACGTCCGTCAGCGGCCGTTCCGGCGCGTCGTGATGGCAGTGCGGACAGTACGCCGTCACGTAACGCAGTATGCGGTCGCCGCGCAGGCCCATGCCGGACGTCATGTGTACATTGCGGGGTTCAGGCCGGTGCAGTAGCCGACGGTGAGGATCGAGGTGAGCGCCCAGCCGATCATCAAGCCGAGACCGAGCCCCTTGGGCACGGGGTTACCGGACTTCCACAACGTGAAGCCGCCCCCGAAGGCGATGAGTGCCAGCAGCGCGGCACCGAACGCCAGCAGCACCTTTTGCTGGTCGGCGACCATCACCGTGATGAAGCCGACGACGATGTTCAGCACCGGGAAGAGGAAAACTCCGCCGATGACTGCGCCGACCGATACCGCATTGGGGTTGGGCGGCGGATAAACGTACTGCGGGTATTGGGGGTACTGCGGCGGATATTGGGGATATTGCGGGTACTGGGGGTACTGCGGATGCTGCCCCGGCGGCATGCCGTTTTCGGGCTGATCGTCGGGATGCTCACCCGGCGGCTGGGACATGCGCGGCCTCCCTGTCTGCAGACGAAATCCGGTAGTAGCCATGGCGATAGCCGCGCCAGACCCGAAGAGCCAGCAGCCCCATTGATGGCAGCAGCACCCATTGTGGGCGGGTCAGATCCAGCCACACCGTCTCGTTCGCACGCACGAACTCCACGCAGAACCGGAACACCGCGTAGGCCGCGACGTAGATGACGAACAACTCACCGGGATGCGTGATGCGGGGCCGCAACCACATGAGCACGCCGAAAGCCGCCAGCTGGAACACGATTTCGTAGGCGAAGGACGGGTGCATGGCCAGCCCGGCCACGCATCCCGGGCACTCGGGGGTGCTCGCCGCCGCGTGCACGCCCCATGGCAGCGTCGTCGGACGTCCGGGCGCCTCTGTCAGCAGGCACCCGATCCTGCCGACCGCCATTCCCAACGCGACCGCCGGCGCGAACAGGTCGCCGGTCTTAACCCGATACCCCCCGAGTCGCTTCGCGATCAAGACACCGAGGTAGGCGCCGAACAGGCCGCCCAGGATGCTCTTGGAGCCGTATTCCCACGCCTGCGCGAGGGTCGGGTTGGCACTGAAATCCAGATGGCGTGCCAAACCCGACGCACGCATCCCGATCGCCCCGCCCACCAGCGCACCGGTGACAGCGACCAGCGACTGTTCGTTCACCGCGCCGCGGCGGCGCGCTTCGTGGACGAACACGATCACCGCGGCCAGCACGCCCAGGCCCACGAACACACCGTGCACCGGCACCTGGACCGGCCCGATCTGCCACTGCGGGATCACAGTGGCCAACGTACCGGCCGAAACGGTCAGTGCACGGTGATCCCGCGAACGTTCTCATCTCGGTCCACGGGTGCCGGCCGCGGGACCACGGAGCACGTGACCGTCACGCCGTCGGCAGTGTCACGTCCAGCCGGAATCCGCCGGGCACGTGGGCGGCGCAGACCTGCCCGCCGTGCGCCTCGACGATGCCCCGCACGATGGCAAGACCGATGCCGGCGCCCGCTCCGCCGTCCTCCGGCGTGCGGGCTGCCGAACCGCGCCAGCCCATGTCGAACATCCGGCCGAGGTCCTGCGACTGCACGCCGGGGCCCTGGTCCAGCACCGTGAGCACCACCCGGTCGTCGTCGAGCCGGTGCGCCGAGACCTGTATCTCAGAGTTCTCCGGCGCATTTCGAATGCTGTTGACCAGCAGATTCGCTATCACGCGGGAAAGCTCGCCGGCGTCGGCGTGCAGCACCTGGTCGGTCATTTCCGCGTGGGTGATGGTGATGCCACGGGTCGCCGCGAGCGCCCGCATGTCGGACACGACGTCGGACACGAGATCCAGCAGCACCACCGGCTCCTTGCTGAGTTTCAGCATCCCGCTCTGGATCTTGGACAACTCGAACAACCCGTCGACCATGCCGTTGACCGCATCCACCTGATCCCGGATTTGCCGGATGTATTCGGCCGGGTCGTCGACCACGCCTTCCTCGAGCGCCTCGGCCATCGCGCGCATGCCGGCCAGCGGTGTCCGCAGATCATGCGAAACCCAGGCGACCAGCTGGCGGCGGGACTGGTCGAGCTGCTCGACTTCCGCACGCGCGGCAGCCAACTGAGCCGACGACTGTGCGAGCTGGCTCGACAGGTCGGCGAATTCCCTGGAGCTCTCGACGTCCGCGGTGACGATCTCGCCGCTGCCGATCTGTTGCGCGGCACGTTGCAGCCGGGCCAGTGACCGACGCAGCCGGCGCAGCATGAACGATGCCGCCAGCGCGGCCATCAGCGCCGAGATGACGATGACCGACAACAGCACCTGCAGGTCATGAGACGACAGGTACATCTCGACCGAAATGGCCACGGTGGACGCGACGATGGCGACGATGGTCGCGCAGATCAGCACCGACACCTGGGTGCCGATCGAACCCCGCCGGTTCAGCTGCATGACGACGGCCGCCGCACCCGCCGCCACCGACGTGCAGATCAGCGCCGTTACCGCGATGACGGCGAGGTCCGCGGCGCTCAGGATCATGACGACTTCCCCGACGGCGTGAACCGGTACCCGGTGCCCCATTCCGTGCGCAGGTAGACGGGGTCACGAGGGTCGGTTTCGAGTTTCTCGCGCAGCCGCCGGATGTGCACCGTCACCGTCGACGCGTCGCCGGCGCTCCAGCCCCATACCTCGCGCAGCATCTCGTCGCGGGAGATCACCCGGTCCGGGTTCTTGAGCAGGAAAAGCAAGAGCTCGTATTCGCGTCCGGTCAGTTCGACATCGGTTCTGCCGCAGGCGATCCGGCGCATCGTCGGATCGATACGGAATCTGCCGACCACGAACGGCGCCAACGGCGACTGCTGGGACACCCTGTGCCGCAACAGCTTCGAAATACGCAGTTGCAGCTCGCGGAGCGCGAACGGTTTGGCCAGGTAATCGTCGGCGCCGAGTTCGAGGCCGTCGATGCGGTGCCCGCTCGCCCCGAGTGCGGTGAGCATGATCACCGGAACATCCGAGCGGCTGCGGACCTCGCGCAGCAGGTCGTCACCGGACAGCCCGGGCAACATGCGATCGAGGACCAGCACATCAGGAGTCGAACGCTGTACGGCGTCGCGCGCGGTTTCCCCGTCGGCGTACTCATCGATCCGAAAGCCCTTGGCACGCAGGTACGCCGCCACCGCAGTACGCACCCGCCGGTCGTCTTCGACCAACACGACGTGCGCTCCGCCGCCGTCGTCGGAAGTCACGGGCGCATCCACATCGCACCTCTCATACTGCTGAGCCTAGACAGCCGCCGCGGTGCCAGTTCGGTTCTTACGGTTCTGAAATGTTTGTCGAACCTGGCGGGGCCGCCTCCTAACTTCATCTGCGACGGGGTGACCGGCACCCCACCACAGTCGAAGGAGATCCACATGGTCATCAAGCCGATCGCAGCGGCAGCTGCTGCGGCGTTCGCCCTGACGCTCACCGGGTGCGGCGCGAACGAGATGTCGAAGTCGTCCACGGGCTCCACGTCCGCGATGTCCTCCGCCATGACTTCCGCTGCCATGAGCCCAAGCGCCATGACGCGTATGGGCGAGTTCAGCGGTCTCAATGGCAAGCATGTGGCCGGCTCGGCGAAGCTGACCGGCGCAAACCTGGAGTTCACCAACTTCTCCTCGGACGCGGGCCCGGACCTGCACGTCTATCTGGCCAAGGGGTCCACTGAGTCGGACGTCGCGGCCGGCAAGCAGATCTCCGCCATCAAGTCCGACGAGGCGATGCAGTCATTCCCGTTGTCCGGCATCGACACCGCCGGATACACGACCGTCGTCATCAACTGCGACAAGGCGAAGGCAGTCTTCGGCGCTGCCTCACTCATGTGATGTCTGATCTGATGACCACCCGCGCCGTGACCCCGCGCGACCGCGCCGGCCTGGCCGCGTCGATACTCTTCGGCGCGGTCCGGGTCGGGCTCGGACTGCTGTGGCTCCACGAGGGCTACGTCAAGCTGCGGGCCCACTTCGGGAGTGCCGACATCTTGCTCGTTGCCGACGGAGCATCGGCGAACTCGCGTGTGCCGGAATACTTTCGCTTCGTGGCCGAGCACCTGCTGCGGCCGACGGCGCACCTCGCCGGAATCATGACGCCGCTGACCGAGGTGGCCTTGGGGCTGGTCCTGGTCCTCGGGATCGTGAGCATGCCGGCCGCCGTCGTCTCGGCGGGACTGCTTGCGGTGTATTGGAGTTCGGACCAGCTCATCGCGCAATATCCCGTCATGGCGGTATTGAGCGTGGGTGTGGTTGCCGGACATGCCTATTCAGACCGCTGGTCGGTCGTCGAGGTTGTGCGCCGGCGATCGGCGGCAGGAAAGGCGAATTAGGCGAAAGCTAACGCGAGCGCCGGAACAACCGCGAAAGCCCGATTCCACCAAGTACGCCCACGGCCGCGCCGACGGCGACGCTGCTCGCATCGACCCCGTCTCGCTCCCGGTAGCGGGTGACGATCGTGGTCGGCCCCGGTGGCGCTACCGGCGCCAGCGCCATGGTGTCCCGCGCCGTGGCCGCCCACGCCGTCGAGAACAGGACCAGGCGGGACGTGATGTAGGCGAACACCATGAGACCCAGCACGGGACCGAACGTCGCACCGGCCGGTCCGTGCATGACGGTCCGCAGGTAGATCGAAGCCACCTGCTTGAAGAGTTCGAAGCCCACGGCCGCGATCAACGCGGCGCGGGCCGAGCTGTGCAGGCTGACCTTCTCACGCGGGAGCCGGGCGATGATCCAGGTGAACATCAGCCACGCCACGGCGAACGACACCGCGATCGACGCCACCCGCAGCAGCGCATTGAGACCCGGTACATGGCCGACACCGAACCAGTGCAGCACCGTCGTCATCAACCCGGTGTCGCCCAGCGCGGTCAGACCGATCGTGACGACGATGGCCACGAACGCCGAGACCAGCGCGAGCAGGTCGGACAGCTTGGTGCGCGCCCAGCCGTCGGGTTCGCTCGGCTGTTCCCACATCTCGGTCAGGGCTTTGCGCAGGTTGGCCATCCAGCCCAGGCCGGCCCAGGCCGCGGTCGCCAGACCGATGACACCGACCGAGGTGCGCGATTTGACCGCCGAGTCCATCAACCCGACCAGCTGATTGCCGAAGTCGCCCGCGACCGCTGACCGGATGTGCGTCTCGAGTTCGACCAGCATGTCCGGGTGGGAGGCCAGCACGAAACCACCCACCGCAAAACCCACCATGAGCAGCGGGAACAGCGCGAACACCGTGAAGTAGGTGATGCCGGCGGCGTAGAAGTCGCCGTTGCAGTCCTGGTAGCGGTCCTGGGCCCGCATGATCCGATCCAGCCATGGATGCCGCTGACGCAGTCGGTCGAGCTGGCCCGGCTGGTCCGAGTCGGTCATCTTCGGCAAACCCCCTTGTTCGCCGGAAAGCCTAGTGCGCGACGCTGCACGTGTCCTGACGCGGCGTCCGCAACATCACCGCAGACGCGGCAGGAAGCCCAGCCGGTCGTTGGCGCGCTGCAGCGTCTTGAACGCCACCTGCTCGGCGCGCTCGGCACCGGTGGCCAGCACCGATTCCAGTTCGGCCGGGTCGGCCAGCAGCTCGTCGACCCGGTTCTTGATGGGCGTGACGTACTCGACGACAGCCTCGGCGGTTTCCTTCTTCAGGTCGCCGTAGCCGCGCCCCTCGTACCCCGCCACCAGCGCGTCGATGGCGGCGCCGGTGACCGCAGACTGGATGGTCAGCAGGTTGGAGATGCCGGGCTTGGTCTCGGCGTCGAACCGGATCTCGCGCTCGCTGTCGGTGACGGCGGAGCGAATCTTCTTGGCACTCTTGGCCGGGTCGTCGAGGAGGTTGATCAACCCGGCGTCGGTGGCGGCCGACTTGCTCATCTTCGCGGTCGGGTCCTGCAGGTCGTAGATCTTGGCGGTGGCCTTGGGGATCATCGCCTCGGGCACCACGAAGGTGTCCGGGAACCGCGCGTTGAAGCGCTGGGCGAGGTCGCGGGCCAGTTCCAGGTGCTGCCGCTGGTCCTCGCCGACGGGCACCAGGTCGGTGTCGTACAGCAGGATGTCGGCGGCCATCAGCACCGGGTAGGTGAAGAGACCGATCGTGGTGGCGTCAGCGCCCTGCTTCTGCGACTTGTCCTTGAACTGCGTCATGCGCGACGCCTGGCCGAAGCCGGTGAAGCAGCCCAGCAACCAGGCGAGCTGGGTGTGTTCGGCGACGTGGCTCTGGACGAAGACCGTGCTGCGGGCCGGGTCGATGCCGAGCGCCAGGTATTGCGCCGCGGTCACCAGCGTGCGACGGCGCAGCGTGTCGGGGTCCTGGGGAACGGTGATGGCGTGCAGATCGACGACACAGAAGAACGCGTCGTAGCCGTCCTGCAGGTGGGCCCAGTTCTGCACCGCGCCGAGGGCGTTGCCCAGGTGAAGCGAGTCGGAGGTGGGCTGTGCCCCGGAAAAGACGACGCGCTTGTCCGCGCCTGCACCGCTGTTGCTCATGATGGCATCGATTTTCCCACTGCTGTCATCCGGTTTTGTTTCGGGTCAGCTACTAGCGTTGAGGGTGGTGTACCGATTCGCCCCGCAGGCCAAGCGTCGCGGCAAGGATGAAGACGTGAGTCCCGATCGAACGTCCCCCGGCCACCTCATGGCCACCGAAATCGCGGAACAGCCCCAGGTCTGGCGCCGGCTGCTCGCTGACGGCCGTTCCCCCATCCGTGCCGCGGCTGACCAGATTGCCGCGGCCGCACCCCGATTCGTGCTGTTCGTGGCGCGCGGCACCAGCGACCATGCCGCCCTCTACGCGAAATACCTCGTGGAGATCAACCACGGTCTGCCCGCCGGCCTGGTCTCCCCGTCGACCACGACGGTCTACGGTGCTCAACCCGACCTGCGTGACGTCCTGTACGTCGCAGTGAGTCAGTCCGGCGGATCGCCGGACCTGGTGCGCTCGGTCGAGGTGGCCCGCGCGCATGGCGCGCTGACGGTCGCCGTCACCAACAACGCCGCATCGGATCTGGCCGCGGTAGCAGCGATTCACGTCGACGTGCTGGCCGGCGCCGAAAAGTCTGTGGCGGCCACCAAGTCCTATACCGCCGAGTTGCTCGCGCTGCAGTTGCTGCTCGGCCGTGACGGTTCCGGCGTCGACGCGCTGCCCGACCTCGGTGAGCAGGTGCTCGCGTCCGGGGAGCTCATCCGCGAGGTCGCGCAGCGGTATCGGTTCGCGCAGCGACTCATCGCGACCGCCCGCGGCTACTCCTACCCCACTGCCCGCGAGGCCGCCCTCAAGCTGATGGAGACGTCGTACCTTTCCGCGCAGGCGTTTTCGGGCGCCGATCTGCTGCACGGCCCGCTCGCCACCGTCGATCCTCAGGTGCCGGTGCTCGCAGTGGTGCCCGAAGGCGCCGGCGGACAGGCCATGGCGCCGGTGCTGGACCGGCTGGCCGAGCGCAATGCCGACGTCTTCGGGGTCGGAGCTCCCGCGGCACTGGCCGGCCTCGCCGGCGGTATCGCGCTGCCCAGCGGGGTGAGCGACGCGCTCTCCCCGCTGCTGGAAATCCTCCCGCTGCAACAGCTTGCACTGCATCTGGCACTCGCCCGCGGTGGCGACCCGGACCAGCCGCGAGGCCTGCGGAAGGTCACGGAGACGCTATGACGCGCAGCGCTCGTGTTCAGTCGGGCGCCGGCGCCAGGCGTTGCAGCACGCTGAGGAAAACGCGTCGCTCGCCGGCACTCAGCTCACCGAGCCATTGCTCTTCACCGCGCTGAATTTCCACCTGCACTGCGTCTTTGAGCCGGCGCCCGGCCGGCGTGATCGACAGGAGCCGAACCCGGCGATCGTCGGGATCGGGAGTGCGCTCGATGTAGCCGTCGGCCTGCAGGTCGTCGAGCGTGCGGATGATGCGGGTCTTGTCGGCGCCGATGGCCTGCGCCAGCGCAGCTTGCGAACGCATCGGGGTCTCGTCGAGTGCCAGCAGCACGACGTAGCCCCACATCGACACCCCGTGCTCGTCGAGCACGGGCTGCTCAGCAGCCATCAGCTCGCGTAGCAGCGGCGCGAGCAGCGCGGCGAGGTCAGGACGCTTGGCCGGCATGCCGCCATCGTAGGCATTGCCATATCGTATGCATGTGCATACGATATGCTCATGCACACTTTATCTACCGATCTTCTCAACGCCCATCGCGTCGCGATCCTGACGTCGGTCGACACCGCCAAGGCCATCGACGAGAGCGACCTGAACCGCCCGACCCCCTGCGCCGGTTGGGATTTGGCCGACCTCTTGGCACACATGACGGTCCAGCATCGCGGTTTCGCGGCAGCCGCCCGCGGCGGTGGACTGGACGTCGCCGCCTGGGATCCGGCCACCGTGCGCGACACGCGCGATCCGGTCGGCGATTACGCCGCGGCCGCCCACGACGTGCTGGACGCGTTCGCCGGCGCCGATTCCGAAAGCCAGTTCGCGCTACCGGAATTGGGTACGTCAGTGCCGGCCGAGATGGCCATCGGCTTCCATCTGATCGACTACGTGGTGCACGGTTGGGACGTCGCGGCGAGCCTCGGCACGCCATTCACGCTGCCCGGCGACGTCGTCGCCGCAGCACTCCCACTGGCCCTCGCCGTGCCCGACGGCGACTTCCGCAACATGCCCAATGCGCCCTTCGGACCCGCCCGAACCGGTGACAGCACAACGGACTTCGACCGGCTGCTGCGCCATCTGGGCCGTGACCCACGCTGGGGCGGTGCGTCAGACCACGAGTCACTCCATCCCGTCCAGTAACAGATTGGGGACTTCCGGCCCTATTGTCAGTAACTTTCGGCCACTGAGGTCAAACGCTACGTCATCGATACCGTCGGCTGTATGACTTACGTTATCGGACGGGAATGCGTTGATGTCACGGACATGTCCTGCGTACAGGAGTGCCCGGTCGACTGCATCTACCAAGGCGATCGGGCGCTCTACATCAATCCGCGGGAATGCGTGGATTGCGGTGCCTGCAAGCTGATTTGCCGGGTCGATGCGATCTACTACGACGACGATCTGCCCGAAGACCAGCTCGCGTTCCGCGCTGACAATGCCGCATTCTTCGATGAGGTACTCCCGGGACGCGACGCGCCGCTGGGCTCCCCCGGCGGCGCCGGCGCGATCGGTCGCATCGGAGTGGACACCCCGCTGGTGTCGGCCCTGCCCGTTCGGAGCTGAGCGAACCAGATAATCGTCGGCCGAGTTCGATCAGCCGTACTCGACCGTCACCGGCGCGTGGTCCGACCAGCGCAACGCATACGCCGCCGCCCGCTCGACCCGGGCCGCCATGGCCTTGGGCGCCAGCTTGGCGTTGGCCAGGTGATAGTCGATGCGCCACCCGGCGTCGTTGTCGAAAGCCTTGCCGCGCCAGGACCACCAGCTGTACGGCCCCGCGACGTCGGGATGCAGCTCACGCACCACGTCGGTCCAGCCGGCGGCCATCAGGTCGGCCAGCCACTGCCGCTCGCTGGGCAGGAACCCCGACTTCTTGACATTGGCCTTCCATGCCTTGAGGTCCAGCTCCGTGGCGCAGATGTTCCAGTCGCCGCAGATCACCACGTCGCGGCGCGTGCGGCTCAGCTCGGCCATCCGGCCGGCCAGCGCCACCATGAAGCGTTCCTTCTCCACCTGCTTGTCGGTCTCGGCCTCGCCGGTGGGCACGTACACGCTGGCGACCGTGACGCCGTCGGTATCGGCCTCCAGATACCGGCCGTGCGCGACGAATTCGCAGTCCGGGCTCAGCCCCACCCGCACCGCGGAGATCGGCGCCCGCGACAGCACCGCAACGCCATTGCGGCCCTTCGCGTGCGGCTCGGCCGACGCCAGGTACCAACCGGCGTCCAGCGCCGGCGCCAGCGCCTGCGCCAACTGCGCATCGTCGGCCCGGGTCTCCTGCAGGCAGATGACGTCCGACGTGGTGTCCTTCAGCCACGGCAGCAGTCCGAGATTCTCCTCGGACCGCTCTTTGACCGCAGCGCGGATGCCGTTGACGTTGATGGTGGTGACGATCACGAAGCAGAACCCTAACGTCCGGGTACGACAGGCCTGAAACGCCGAACGTGAGCTTGTGTGCGAGAAATTTGAGAAATCTCGCACACAAGCTCACGTTGGAAGGGAGTTACTCCTGGACGGAAGCCAGCGCCGCGTTGAAGGTGGCGCTCGGCCGCATCACGGCCTCGGTCTTCTCCGGGTCCGGCGCGTAGTAGCCGCCGATGTCGGCCGGGCTGCCTTGTGCCGCAGCCAGTTCCGCGACGATCTTCTCCTCGTTGGCGGCCAGCGTCTTGGCCAGCGGAGCGAAGTGATCGGCGAGCGCCTTGTCTTCGGTCTGCTTGGCCAGCTCCTGCGCCCAGTACATGGCCAGGTAGAACTGGCTGCCCCGATTGTCCAGCTCACCGGTGCGCCGCGACGGGCTCTTGTTCTCGTCCAACAGCTTTCCGGTGGCGGAGTCCAGCGTCTTGGCCAGCAGCCGGGCCCGGGCGTCGTCGGTCTTGTTGCCCAGGTCCTCCAGGCTGGCGCCCAGGGCCAGGAACTCGCCGAGCGAGTCCCAGCGCAGGTGGTTCTCCTCGACCAGCTGCTGCACGTGCTTGGGTGCCGAGCCGCCGGCGCCGGTCTCGTAGAGCCCGCCGCCCGCCATCAGCGGCACGATCGACAGCATCTTGGCGCTGGTGCCCAGCTCCAGGATCGGGAACAGGTCGGTGAGGTAGTCACGCAGGATGTTGCCGGTCGCGGCGATGGTGTCCTGGCCGCGGATCAGGCGTTCGATGGTGTGCCGCATGGCACGTTCCTGCGACATGACCTGGATGTCCAGGCCCTCGGTGTCGTGATCCTTGAGATAGGTCGCGACCTTCTTGCGCAGTTCGGCCTCGTGCGGACGCTCCTGGTCCAGCCAGAACACGACGGGCATACCCGAAAGCCGGGCCCGGGTGACGGCCAGCTTGACCCAGTCGCGGATCGGCGCGTCCTTCACGACCGGCATGCGCCAGATGTCGCCCTCCTCCACCGCGGTCGTCAGCAGCACCTCACCGCTGTCGATGTCGACGATGTTGGCAATGCCATCCTCGGGAATCTCGAACGTCTTGTCGTGGCTGCCGTACTCCTCGGCCTGCTGCGCCATGAGACCGACGTTGGGCACGGTGCCCATGGTCCTCGGATCGAACTGGCCGTGCGTCTTACAGAAGTTGATCATCTCCTGGTACATCCGGGAGAACGTCGACTCGGGGTTGACGGCCTTGGTGTCCTTGAGCTTTCCGTCGGCGCCGTACATCTTGCCGCCGAGCCGGATCATGGCCGGCATCGAGGCGTCGACGATGACGTCGGACGGCGAGTGGAAGTTGGAGATGCCGCGGGCCGAGTCGACCATGGCCAGCTCGGGACGGTGCTCGTGGCACTTGTGCAGATCGTCGACGATCTCGTCGTGCAGCGACTTGGGCAGCGTCGAAATCTTGTCGTACAGGTCCGAGAGCCCGTTGTTGACGTTGACACCCAACTCGTCAAAGAGCTTCTGGTGCTTGGCGAATGCGTCCTTGTAGAAGATGCGTACCGCGTGGCCGAACACGATCGGGTGGCTGACCTTCATCATGGTCGCCTTGACGTGCAGGGAGAACATGACGCCGGTCTTGTAGGCGTCGTCCATCTGCTCCTCGTAGAACTTGATGAGCGCCTTCTTGCTCATGTACATCGAGTCGATGATGTCGCCGGCGTCGAGCTTGACCTCGGACTTGAGCTCAATTGTCTTGCCCGTCTTGGTCTTCAGCACCATCTTCACCCGGCGCGCCTTGTCGAGCGTCATGGACTGCTCGCCATGGTAGAAGTCGCCGGTCTTCATGGTGGCGACGTGCGTGCGCGAGGCCTGCGACCATTCGCCCATGCTGTGCGGGTGCTTGCGGGCGTACTCCTTGACGGCCTTCGGCGCCCGACGGTCCGAGTTGCCTTCGCGCAGTACCGGGTTCACCGCGCTACCGAGACACTTGCCGTAGCGATCCTTGATCGCCTTCTCTTCGTCGGTCTTCGGGTCACCCGGGTAGTCGGGCAGGTTGTAGCCCTTCTCCTTCAGCTCCTTGATGGCCGCGACGAGCTGCGGCACCGAGGCGCTGACGTTGGGCAGCTTGATGATGTTGGTGTCCGGGAGCTGGGTCAGCCGGCCCAGCTCGCCGAGGTTGTCGGGGACCTTCTGCTCATCGGTCAGGTAGTCACCGAACTCGGCGAGGATGCGGGCCGCCACCGAGATATCACTGGTCTGGACGTCGATGCCGGCGGCGCCGGCGAAGGTGCGCACGACCGGAAGAAAGGCGTACGTCGCGAGCAGCGGCGCCTCATCGGTCAGCGTGTAGATGATGGATGGTTTCTCGCCACTCATGGTCACTCTCCCGGCGTCACGGACGGTACGAAACGAAAATCTATGTCGAGTCCGGCGTCTGCACTGACTACCCCGTCGCACGACGGTTACGAAGTTACCGTGACCGGCGCGGCAGGCTTCCGGTGGACCACTATCTGCGCACCGAACTGGATCGATACCGACGGGCTACGCGAAAACGGAGCGACCGCCGCACACCGTGTCCCGCACACGCCGAAGGCACCAGCTAGCAGTTGCCGCACCTATTGAGATACCCTCGAAGCCGGTCATGAGTGCCAGCGTCAAGCCCCGGCTTGCTGGCCGGCAACCCTCCATCCGCGGTGGGGTGCCCCGGGAGACGACCAGGTTGAGCAGCCACACATGGGCTGCGAGGCAAGCGCGGGTCCGCCACACGGACCCGGATGACTGGGTGAGTGGAGGCTTCTATGTGTCGCTGTCCGTGATTCGCAGAGTTCGCGAGCCCATTCGTCGTACCTAAAAACTCACAGGAGACACCCCTAACATGACCACTGAGGCCATCGACCCCACTGCGCGCTGGAGCTTCGAGACGAAGCAGATCCACGCAGGTCAGAGCCCCGATAGCGCGACCAACGCCCGTGCGTTGCCGATCTACCAGACGACGTCGTACACGTTCCGCGACACCGACCACGCCGCCGCGCTGTTCGGACTGGCCGAGCCGGGCAACATCTACACCCGCATCATGAACCCGACCACCGACGTGGTCGAGCAGCGCGTCGCCGCTCTCGAGGGTGGTGTGGCCGCGCTGTTCCTGTCGTCCGGACAGGCCGCCGCGACCTTCTCGATCCTGAACATCGCCGGCACCGGAGACCACATCGTGGCGTCACCGCGGCTGTACGGCGGCACCTACAACCTGCTGCACTACACGCTGCCCAAGCTCGGCGTCGACGTCAGCTTCGTCGAGAACCCCGATAATTTGGAGTCCTGGGCTTCCGCCGTCCGCCCGAACACCAAGGCGTTCTTCGGCGAGACCATCTCCAACCCGAAGATCGACATCCTGGACATCCCCGGCGTCTCGTCGGTGGCGCACGACAACGGCGTGCCGCTGATCGTCGACAACACCGTCGCCACCCCGTACCTGATCCAGCCGCTGGCCCACGGCGCCGACATCGTCATCCACTCGGCGACCAAGTACCTGGGCGGGCACGGCTCGGCGATCGCCGGCGTCATCGTCGACGGTGGCACCTTCGACTGGACGGGCGGGAAGTTCCCCGGCTTCACCGAGCCGGACCCGAGCTACCACGGCGTGGTGTTCGCCGACCTGGGTGCACCGGCCTACGCGCTCAAGGCGCGGGTGCAGCTGCTGCGCGACCTCGGCTCCGCCGCCGCGCCGTTCAACTCCTTCCTCATCGCGCAGGGATTGGAAACGCTGTCCCTGCGCGTTGAACGCCATGTGTCCAACGCACAGAAGGTCGCCGAGTACCTGGAAGGCCGCGCGGACGTGCTCTCGGTGAACTACGCCGGGCTGCCGTCCTCCCCCTGGTACGAGCTGGGCCGCAAGCTGGCCCCCAAGGGCACCGGTGCGGTGCTGTCGTTCGAACTGACCGGCGGCGTCGAAGCCGGCAAGGCGTTCGTGAACGCGCTGACCCTGCACAGCCACGTCGCCAACATCGGCGACGTCCGGTCGCTGGTAATCCACCCGGCGTCGACCACGCACCAGCAGCTGACCGCCGAGGAACAGCTGGCCTCCGGGGTCACCCCGGGCCTGGTGCGCCTGGCTGTCGGCATCGAGGGCATCGAGGACATCCTCGCCGACCTGGAGCAGGGTTTCGCTGCCGCCGGATCGGTGGGGGGTGCCGACCGAAAGGCGGCCTTGGTGTGACGATCATCGACGTGCCCGTGTCTGACATCTCCGCAGCGCCGCTGCTGCCTGCAGAAGGCGAGATCGGTGTGGTGAACATCGGCTCGCTGACGCTGGAGAGCGGCATAGTGCTGCCCGACGTCTCCATCGCGGTGCAGCGCTGGGGCGAGCTGTCCCCCACTGCCGACAACGTGGTGATGGTCCTGCACGCGCTGACCGGTGACTCCCACGTCACCGGTCCGGCCGGGCCCGACCATCCGACCGGCGGTTGGTGGGACGGCGTCGCCGGCCCGGGTGCGCCGATCGACACCGACCGCTGGTGCGCGGTCGCCACCAATGTGCTCGGCGGCTGCCGCGGTTCGACCGGCCCCAGCTCGCTCGCTCCCGACGGAAAACCCTGGGGCTCAAGGTTTCCCGCCATCACCATCCGCGACCAGGTGAACGCCGACCTGGCGGCGCTGGCGGCCCTGGGCATCACGCAGGTGGCCGCGGTCGTCGGCGGCTCGATGGGCGGCGCCCGCGCGCTGGAATGGCTTGTGGGACATCCCGATACGGTGCGGTCCGGCCTCGTTCTGGCGGTCGGCGCCCGGGCCACCGCCGACCAGATCGGCACCCAGTGCGCACAGGTCGCGGCCATCAAGGCCGACCCGAATTGGGCCGGCGGCGACTACTACCGGACGGGCCGCACCCCGGACGACGGCATCCAGATCGCCCGCCGGTTCGCGCATCTGACCTACCGTGGCGAGAAGGAACTCGACGACCGGTTCCGCAACACGGCGCAGAACCATGAAAACAGTTCTGCCGACGGCCTTTACGCGGTCGAGAGTTACCTCGAGTATCAGGGCCGCAAGCTGGCCGCGCGGTTCGACGCGGGTACCTACGTGACGCTGACGGATGCGCTGAGCAGTCACGACGTCGGGCGTGGACGGGGCGGGGTCGCGGCGGCCCTGCGGTCTTGTCCGGTGCCGGTGATCGTCGGGGGCATCACCTCCGACCGGTTGTATCCCATTCGGCTGCAAGAGGAACTGGCCTCGTTGCTGCCGGGCTGCCCGGGTCTCGAGGTCATCGAGTCCGACTACGGCCACGACGGTTTCCTGGTCGAGACCGACAAGGTCGGTCTGCTGATCCGCCAGACGCTGGACTTGGCCTCCCGGTGACGGGCGAACGCTCGCTGTCCTTCGGGGAGCAGGCTGCTGCCTACGAACGGGGACGTCCGTCGTACCCGCCGGAGTCCATCAACTGGCTGCTGCCCGCCGGAGCCGTCGACGTGCTCGACCTCGGCGCCGGTACCGGCAAGCTGACCGTCCGGCTGGCCGAACGCGGTCTGGCGGTCACCGCCGTCGACCCCATCCCCGAGATGCTCGAGGTGCTCAGCCGGTCATTGCCGTCGGTGCCCGCCCTGCTCGGCACGGCCGAGGAAATCCCCTTGCCCGACAAAAGTGTTGACGCGGTCCTGGTCGCGCAAGCCTGGCACTGGTTCGACCCGGAGCGGGCGGCCGCGGAAGTGGCGCGGGTGCTGCGGCCGGGCGGCCGGTTGGGTCTGGTGTGGAACATCCGCGACGAGCGGCTGGGCTGGGTCAAAGAGCTGAACCAGATCATCGGCTGCGAGCACGATCCGTCCGCCGATTCGCTGTGCGGCGACTTCACGAACATCGAGAACCACCGGTTCGAGTGGACGAGTTACCTTACGCCGCAAGCGCTGCTGGACCTCGTCGCGTCGCGGAGCTACTGCATCACCTCACCCGCCGACGTACGCCGGCGGGTCCTGGATGAAGTGCGAGAGCTACTGAACACACATCCGGCGCTGGCCAACAGCAACGGCCTGGCCCTGCCGTACGTAACGCACTGCGTGCGTGCAACCCTGGCCTAGTCGCCCGGTTCGCGGTGACGGCCTTCGCCTTGCCGCTCGGACCCGAGCTCGCCGCGCACCCGGGGTGTCGCGCGGCGGGCACTCAGGCGCTGACCCCCTCGCCGGGGCCGAACCAGCGCTGCAGTGCAGCCCGCAGGCGCTCCGCGTCGTCGGCAGCGAAAGTGTCTGCGGCCCAGGCGACATAGCCGTCGGGCCGGACCAGCATGGCAGCGGGACCGTCGGCCATGGCCGCGACCACCGTGTCCACGCGGCGATCCCACGGTGCGGCGACCTCGGCTGCCCCGCCGCCGGCGAGGTCGAGCAGCACGCCCCGGCCGCTGTGCAGCAGACCGGTGAGACGACGTCCGTCGTCCAGCTCCGCCTCCGGCACCATGTATCCGGTCAACCGGTGCGGGACGCCACCCATGTCGTAGCGAACGTCCGCACCGGCCAGCAGTCCGGCCATGTGGGCGGTCGCATCGGGCCGCTGGAAGAGTTCACCGAGAAGCGCGCGAAGGGCGCGCACCTCGGGCCCCGGCGCGGTGAGCGCGATCTGGGCCAAGGAGTGCATCATGACGCGTTCGCCGACCGGAAAGCGTTCGGACTCATAGGTATCGAGCAAGTCCGCAGGCGCCCAGCCATTGACGACGGCAGCCAGCTTCCAGCCCAGATTCAACGTGTCCTGCAGACCCAGGTTGAGCCCCGGTCCGCCCATCGCCGAATGCACATGTGCGGCATCACCGATCAGCAGAATGCGGCCGGACCGGTAGGCGTCGGCCTGCCGGGTGTTCTGGCCGTCGATGCGGCGCATCACAAACGGGCCCGGTCCGGCCGGCGGTTCGAACGGTACGTCGACCCCGAGTACCCGACGCAGGCTCTGCCGGAGCTCGTCATACGTCAACTCCCCCGGTACGCCACCGGGCAGCGAACCGAACTCGAGGGTGCCCAGCATCGGTGGATCGCCATGGGCCTCGAAGAATATCACCATGCCGGTGTCGTATCGGTTGTGCCCGAATGGAATTCGCCCGAATCCGGGCACATCGAATTCGCCGTTCGGAGTCCGGAATTCGTCAGCAATGTGCACATGCGCCAAGCGGGCGACCGTCGGCGACGTATGCCCGGGGAAGCCGATCCCCGATTGCTTGCGAACGGTGCTGCGGCCACCGTCCGCTCCGACCAGCCAATCGGCCTCCAGCACGTACGCGCCGTCAGGCCCGGCCACATCGACGGCGACGCCGTCAGGCCCGGCCGACAAGGCGGTCACGGCATGACCCCATCGCACCTCGACCCCGAGGGACTGGGCCCGCTCATACAGCAGCTGGACCAGACGCGGCTGCTTCATCAGCACCGCACGCATCGGATTATCCTCGACACCAAAAAAATTCAGCGGCAGGCCGGAGAACATCCAGCCGTAGGCCGGCTGTGGTGGGTTGGCGTCGCCCGTGAATGCCTGGTAGAGGCCACGCATATCGAGCTGTCGGATCACCTGTCCGACAAGGCCGTTCGCCTTGGGCTCGTCGCCAGGCCCGGGCAGCGCGTCGAGGATGACCGGTTTGATGCCGGCGAGAGCGAGCTCGCAGGCCATCATCAGTCCGTTGGGTCCGGCGCCGGAGATCACGACGTCAGCGGGCATGGTCACTCCTTCGTTCTGTTCGGTTCCGGCAGTCCGGCAACCACGGCATCGAAACCCGTGCGCATCAGTGCGGTGATGGCCACTGGCGGATCGGCGTTCGCGTAAGCCTCCATCGCAGTGTCCCCGACAGCGCGCACCACGGCCGCCACCAGACGCGGGTACATGTCATCAGGGCCGAGACCGGTTCGGTCGGCGATGGCCGCCACCCAGTCTTCGTAGAGGTCATGCGGCACCGCGTTACGAACCTCGGTTCGCATCAGCAGTTTTCGCACTTCGACGAGTTCGCGGCGATCCGGGACGAGATCGGCACCCGTGATGTCGGCCATTTCCTGTTCGAGGGTTCCCGTCACCGCCTCGACGATCGAGGTCCACAGCGGTTCATCAGCCGGCCGCGCCCGAAACACCGCGACACTGCGCCGCATCCGCTCGGCGATGCGGTAGGCCAGCGCCTCGTACTTGCCGGTGAAATAGTTGTTGAACGTCCGCAAGGACACTCCGGCCAGCGCCGCGATGTCCTCTCGAGTGACGGTGTCCAGTCCACCACGGTCGAAGGCCAGTTGCAGCGCTGCATCGCTCAATGACCGGCGAGTGTCGGCCTTCTTGCGTTCTCGCAGACCTGATTCGGCCGATTCAGGCATGCCGTCACCCTACACACAATTTTGCACACTAGGCAAGTTTGCCCGCCGTGCACCTTTCTCGGGGCATAACTGACTCAAGTCATTGACTCTGGTCAGTAAATTGAGTACTACTTGAGCCACCATGACCCGCACCACAGGCAAACCGTCCCTGCGCGAAGCCAAACGCCTGGAGACCCGGCAGCGCGTGCTCGATGCCGCGATCACCGAGTTCAAGCGCGCCGGCATGGCAGATGCCGACGTCGGAGCCATCATCAGCGCCGCCGGTGTCGCACACGGCACGTTCTACTTCCACTTCCCCACAAAGGAACACGTGCTGTTCGAACTCGAGCGCCAGGCCGAGGAATCGGCCGGCCGCGAGCTCGCCAAGTTCCTGCAGCAGCCCCACACGCTCGAAGAGGCGCTGACCGAAGTCGTCCGAGTCATCGTGGCCGTGGAGCAACGGCTCGGTCGGATGCTGTTCAAAGATGTTCTGGCGCTGCATTTTTCATCGAACCGTCCGCTGGACGACGAATGGACCGATCACCGCGTGATCGTGCTGGTCGTCCAGGAGATCGAACGAGCGCGCCAGGCCGGCGAAGCGGATGCGGACGTCGACCCCTTCCACAGCGCGGTGTACTTCCTGCTCAGTCTCTACGCCCTGCTCACCACGAGCCGCGGCGCGGACCAGATCCGCACCGCCCTGCTGGACAACTTTGTCAACACCGCGCTGCGAGGCATCGCAGCCCGATAACCGGAGGAGACACCATGTGGCAAGAGATCGCCCGTCTCGCCATCGCATGGGGCGCCATGGCCGCCCTCATCGCGTTCTGGTACTGGATGTTCTCGAACATCGGCACCTTCTGAGCCGGCCGGTCCGCACAGTGTCCCAGTCGATTACAGCCGCCGAACTCGAGCGAGCGTGCGCGGTGACCGCGGTGGCGCTGTCCGAGCGACGGCGGGCCGGGGTACGGCTGATCTCCGGCGAACAGCGCCGCTTCGGGCTGAGTTCAAGCCGGACGGTCGTCCACGTACCGTACCCGGCGCCCGTATCCGACTGGTCGTTGCGGACCTACACCTGTGGTGTCGCCCTGCAGTGCGCGCCGTCGAAAGATCGGATCGCGCCGTACCCGCTGCACCGGTTGTCGGAGCGTGAACTCGGTGCGCTCCGCCAGGTCGAGGGCGGTGTTGCGCTCGGCTGGGTGGCGGCGTGCTGGCCCGGCCTGCTCCCAGAGGCCCGTCGGGTGCTGCCCGGTCTGGAACCGGCCGACCCGGATCTCGATGCCGGCGAAATGCTCTGTCGAACAAACACATTGGTGCGATCCGATGCTCGATTGGCGGATTACCCGGTGCTGGGATCCCTGCCGCTGAGCACGGCCGTCACCCGAACCCTCGCGAGCTCGATCCGGCGGACCCTCGGGCGCATGCCGTGGTCCTCGTCCCGCTCGGACACCCAACGCCTGATGTCGATCCCGGTCGGCGGCGAAGGCGGGGTACGCAACGCCAACCTGCCGCCGGCCAGCCGCCCGGAAGACGACGACGTGGATATCCGGGCGGATCAGCGCGCGGGAATCCCCTACCCCGAATGGAATTCGTGGCGCGGGCAGTTCCTGCCCGACCACGTTGCGGTCCTGGAACGCCGGCAGACCCGGCATAACCGCCGTACTGGCGCAGCACCAGACATCCGCCGGTGGTTCGACGAACCCACCCACCGCACGATGACCAACCGGCTCGAGGACGGCAGCGACCTGGACATCGATGCCTACGTCGCCTCCTATGCGGACGGCCGGGCGGGGTCACAGCACGAGCCCAAGGTGTTCCGTGACCTGGTGCCCAGCGCGCGCGACACTGTCACCGCCGTACTGCTGGATGGCAGCTCGTCGTTGGGTGTGCACCAGGGTCGGGTATTCGACCTCGAATTGGCTTGCGCGGACGCACTTTCCCGGGCCATGACGGCCGCCCGCGAGCGGCACGGCATCTTTGTCTTCACCGGTAACACCCGACACCGAGTCGAGGTCCGCTGCCTGAAAGACTTCGGCGACAACCACTTTGCCCTACCCAGCAAGTCCGGCCTCGCCACGGGCGGCTACACCCGGCTCGGCGCACCGGTGCGGCACCTGACCACTCGCCTGCTGAATCAGCCCGCGGGGCGTCGCCTCCTCATCGTGATCGGCGACGGCCTGATCTCCGATGAAGGCTACGAGGGGCGGTATGCCTGGGCCGACGTGGCACACGCAGTCGGTGAGGCCGACGAGGCGGGCGTCGGCGTCTACTACCTGGGCCTGGGTCCGGTCCGGGTGGATCCGCTGCCCGAGGTTTTCGGCGCCCGGCGGTCCCAACGGATCGGCCGCATCGAAGAGCTACCCCGCGTGCTGGCGCACGTGCACCGAGAGTTGGTATCCGCATGAGTGACTGGGCCGCAACCGATTGGCCGTACCTGCCGGCCCGCAATGAGGTGACCACGTTCACCCACGCGTACCACCGCCGGCTACCGGTCATGCTGACCGGGCCGACAGGATGCGGCAAGACGCGCTTCGTCGAGCACATGGGCAACCTGCTGGGGCGCCCCGTGGTGACCATCAGCTGTCATGACGATCTGACGAGCTCCGATCTGGTCGGCCGGTTCGTCGTCGCCGGTGGCGACGTCCTGTGGACCGACGGTCCGTTGACCCGGGCCGTCAAGGACGGCGCCATCTGCTACCTCGACGAAGTGGTGGAGGCGCGTCACGATTCCCTCGCGATCCTGCACTCACTCACCGATCACCGTCGCACCTTGTTTTTGGACCGCGCCGGCGTGGTGGTGCCGGCACTTGATTCGTTCCTACTGGTCTGCTCGTACAACCCGGCCTACCGGCATTCACTCAAGGACCTCAAACCCTCGTTCCGACAGCGATTCGTCACCATCGCAATGGACTACCTGACACCCGACCGCGAGGCCCTGGTCCTGGTCGGCGAGACCGGCATCGACATCGCCACGGCGCAGCGACTCGTGCAGTGCGCCAACAGTATTCGCCGGGCAGACGATGTCTTGCACTTCGAGCCGCCGTCGACCCGGGTGCTGGTCACCGCCGCGCACCTGGTGGCAGCGGGGGCCGACGAGATGTCCGCTGCCGAAGCCGCGATGCTGGCTCCGCTGAGCAGTGACGGCGCCGTCGGCGACGGTCTGCGCGAGATCGCGGCGGCATGCCTGCAGCCGTCGGCCATCCGATGAGCACGAATACCCCTGCGAGAAAAGGAGTTCCACGGTTATGAACGAGCAAGATCGCAAACGCAAACGGGCACTGATCGTGTTCCAGCTGTTCGCCTACGGCTGGCTGCTGGCGATGTTCCTGATCCAGCTGCACATGTCGATCGTCCGGGGCTGGTGGTCGCTGTGAGTGCGACCACGGTGCCGACGGTCAGCTTTGACCAGCACCACGACGAATCCCGGTTGGCGCAACGACAGGCGGACCGCTGGCTGATCACCGGCACCCTGTTGATGGGGTCGATGTTCATCGGCTTCGTCGGGCTGCCGTTCTTCCTGCGGGGCGTTTGGCTGCAGCGGCGGGCGCAAAAGGCCGGCTTGTCGGTACGGCCGATCATCGTGACGCTCATCGGCTATCTGGTGATTCTCGATGCCGCGCTCAACAGCATCGGCTGGTCGCTGGATCTACTGGCCAACCACACCCTGCTGAACCGCACCATCATCACGGCGTGGGGCAACATGTTCGACGCCGGGTACTTCTGGCACTACAACGAATTGTGGATCGGCGGCGCGGGCGCACCGGGCGAAAAGGCCTGGGAGGTGGCGCTGATCCTGACGGTGTTCACCATGCGCATCGCCGCCGGCATCGCGTTCCTGCAGATGAAGCGGTGGGGCCACCAGTGGCTCATCATCACCTGCTGGTTCGGCATCGTCATCTGGATCGGCTATACGTTCAACATGACGATGTTTGCCGACATCCGTTATGCCGGAGTGGTTTTCCCGGTCGTCGGCTGGTGGCTGTACGACATCTTCTATATCACGCCATTCCTGGCCATCCCGTATCTGCACACCGTCAATCGCGAAATCTTCAGCGACTAAAGGACATCGAATGAGCATCACCGACACCGAGTCACCCGAGGCGGACGACAACCTGCCGGTGGGCACCACACCGGTTTACGCCAACATGCACAAGTGGCTCAAGCGGGGCCTTTTCGTGTGCCTGTTCGGCCTCGTCATCGAAGGGTCTTTCACCATGCCGGCACTGGCCGTCTGGTACGGCTGGCCGACACTGTCGTTCAGAGAGATCTGCAGCGAGCTGATGAAAGTGCGCTACTCCGACGACACGCTGGAATGCAAATTTCCCTACGACTTTTCGGGTGCACCGTTCGGCGGACCGCCGGAAGCCGCCGGCCAGCACACCGCCAAGGACACCTGGGGCGTGCAGCCGGTGCCGCACTACCACCGCCTGGGCTTCCGGGAACTGGTGGCGATCCACGACGAGCGGTTGGCCCGTGCCGGCGGCCACTGACGATACGGGCGAGCGACGCATCGCTCATCGGGCCTATTGCAGAATGACAATCACATTGCGCCGCACTGCCGCGCTGATCTTTGCCGGAGCCGTTGCCTTCGCATTAGCCGGAGCACCAGCGGCCGTGGCCGGCGTCTCGGCAGACGGCACCCAAGCTACCCATGTGCTGGCGGCCGGCCAGATCAGTTCGGACGGCGACCACACAGACGCACCAGGTCCGCCGACATACTCACCCTTCGCGCGGCACGGCGACGTTGGCTGAAACCCGCTGTCGGGCCGGGTGATCTCCGCGTGACTTTGCACCGCGGCGCGTGATGAAGCACGCCGAAATCGCCAGGGCGACTAGGCCGTACCCAGCGGATTGATGGTCCACGCCACATACAACATGACGGCACTGACGGACGCCGTCGTCGCCACATCGATGATCCGGCTGCGCACCACGAGCAGGCCGGCCCGGTCATCGGTCAACAACAGCCGCATGGCGGCGGCGATGCCGACGCCGATCGCCATCACCAGCGCGCCGCGGCGCCAGTAGCCGCCGATCACCAGCGCGAAAGCGACCACGAAGAACACGCCCACCGACAGGATCGGCCATTGACCGCGGAGCACTTTGCGGGCGAATTCCTTTGCGGTCAAGACAGTTTCGCCTCTTCCGCCTCGACCACGTTGGCCAGCAGGAAAGCGCGGGTCAGCGGTCCGACGCCGCCGGGGTTGGGCGACACATGGCCGGCCACTTCCCACACATCGGGGTGTACGTCGCCGGCGAGCTTGCCGTCGACACGGCTGACGCCCACGTCGACGACGGCCGCACCCGGCTTGACCATGTCGGCAGTCAGCATGTGCGGCACCCCGACCGCGGCGATGATGATGTCAGCCTGCCGGGTCAACGCCGGCAGATCACGAGTTCCGGTGTGGCACAACGTCACCGTCGCGTTCTCCGAACGCCGCGTGAGCAGCAGGCCCATCGGCCGGCCGACAGTGACACCGCGGCCGATCACCACGACGTGCGCACCGGCGATCGGGACCTCGAAACGACGCAGCAGATGGACGATGCCGCGCGGCGTGCACGGCAGCGGCGCGGGCTCGTTCAGCACCAGCCGGCCCAGGTTGGTCGGGTGCAGCCCGTCGGCATCCTTGTCGGGGTCGATGCGCTCCAGCGCGGCGTTCTCATCGAGGTGTTTGGGCAGCGGCAGCTGCACGATGTAGCCGGTGCACTCCGGGTTCGCGTTCAGCTCGTCGATGACGGCGTTCAGCTCGGCCTGGCTGATGTCGGCGGGCAGATCCCGGCGGATCGAGTTGATGCCGACCTTCGCGCAGTCGGCGTGCTTGCCCCGCACGTAGGCGTGCGAGCCCGGGTCGTCACCGACCAGCACTGTGCCCAGACCCGGTGTCCGGCCGGCGGCGGCCAGCGCCGCCACCCGCTTCGTCAGGTCCGTGAAGATCTCGTCGCGTGTGGCCTTGCCGTCCAGCGTGATTGCACCCACGACGAACATTGTGTCAGGCCCGCAGAAATCCGTGCATGCCCACCATCTGACCCAGCAGGTCCCCAGGAAAGCCCACAGATACCGATAGAGTTGCCTTCGATGACTGGACCAGCCGCACTGCCAGCGCTCACCGTTCGCCATGATGCCGCCACGCGTACGTTCGCCCCGGGAAACGACGTCGTCGTCGGACGCGATCTGCGCGCCGACTTCCGTGTCGCGCACCCGCTGATCTCACGCGCACACCTGATGCTGCGCTTCGATCACGGCCGCTGGGTCGCGGTCGACAACGGCAGCCTCAACGGCATGTACGTCAACGGGCAACGTGTCCCCGCCGCCGATCTGCACAACGGTTCGGCGCTGAACATCGGCAACCCTGACGGCCCGCTGCTGACCTTCGAGGTCGGCCAGCACCTGGGCCCGGCCGGCACGCCGCCGACGACGTCCATGCCCGTCACCCCGGCGCCGACGACCAATAACCGGCCCAGCGCCACCTGGCCCAGCCAGCAGCCCTACACCCCGCCGTCAGCGGCGCAGCAGCGCTACCCGAGCGGCCCGCAGACCTTCAGCCCGTCGGGTCCGCAGCCGCAGTATCCGAGCGGGCCGCAGCCGCACTACGGCCAGCCGCAGCAGCCGCGCTATCCGACCGCACCCCAGCAGTACGCCGCGCCGCCGTCTGCACCGATGTCCCGACCGGCGCCGGCGCGAGTCGCACCGCATCCTGAAGAGTCGAGCTCGCCGGCTACGCAATTCGGGCCGACTGCTGTCGCGCGCGGCAGCGAGAACAACCTCGGCACGACGATGCTCAAGATCCTGCGGCCCGGCCGCAACGCCGACGTGCCGGCCGGAGCCATCAAGATCGGTCGCGGCACCGACAACGACATCGTCATCCCGGACGTCCTGGCATCGCGACACCACGCGACCTTGGTTCCGTCGGCGGCCGGCGGCGCCCAGATCATCGACAACCGGAGCATCAACGGCACCTTCGTCAACGGCCAGCGGGTCGACGAAGCGCTGCTCCGGGACGGCGACACCGTCACCATCGGCAACGTCGACCTCGTCTACAGCGGCGGCACCCTGGCCCGCCGCACGGTCACGACGGCCGACACCCGCACCGGTGGTCTCGAGGTCCACGGCCTGACCTGGACCATCGAGGGCAACAAGACCCTGCTGAACAACATCTCGCTCGACGCCCGCCCCGGGACGCTGACCGCGGTGATCGGCCCGTCCGGCGCCGGCAAGTCGACGTTCTCCAAGCAGGTTGCCGGCCTGACGCACCCGACCAGCGGCACTGTCACGTTCGAGGGCCACGACATCCACGCCGAGTACGCATCGCTGCGGTCCCGAATCGGCATGGTGCCGCAGGACGATGTCGTCCACGGTGATTTGACCGTCCGGCAAGCCCTGATGTACGCCGCCGAGCTGCGGCTGCCACCGGACACCACAAAGGAAGACCGCGAGCAGGTCGTCATGCAAGTGCTCGAAGAGCTCGAGATGACGAAGCACCTGGATACCCGCGTGGAGAAGCTTTCCGGCGGTCAGCGCAAGCGTGCTTCGGTGGCTCTCGAGCTGCTGACGGGGCCGTCGTTGCTGATCCTGGATGAGCCGACGTCAGGCCTTGACCCGGCGCTGGACCGCCAGGTGATGACGATGCTGCGGCAGCTGGCCGACGCCGGCCGCGTCGTGCTGGTAGTGACGCACTCGCTGACCTACCTGGACGTCTGTGATCAGGTGCTGCTGTTGGCACCGGGCGGCATGACGGCATTCTGCGGCCCGCCGAGCCAGATCGGTCCGGAACTGGGCACCACCAACTGGGCCGACATCTTCTCGTCGGTGGCCGGAGATCCGGAGGCGGCCCACCAACAATTCCTGGAACGATCAGGCCCGACGCCGCCGCGGCCACCCGCGGCAACACCGGCTGATCTGGGCGAGCCGGCGAAGACTTCACTGCTGCGGCAGTTCTCCACCATCGCCCGACGACAGGTAAGGCTGGTCGTGGCTGACCGCGGCTACTCGGCATTCCTGCTGTTCTTGCCGTTCATCATGGGTGTGCTGTCCCTTTCGGTCCCCGGGGGCGGCCCGAACAAGTCCGGTGTGGGCTTCGGTAAACCGCTCCCGGCCGGCCCACCTGATTTCGGTGCCGCGCCGAGCGAACCGGGCCAGATCCTGGTGATGATGAACGTCGGTGCCATCTTCATGGGCACCGCGCTGACCATCCGCGCGCTGATCGGTGAGCGGGCGATCTTCCGTCGGGAACAGGCCGTCGGCCTCTCGACCACCGCGTACCTGGCGGCCAAGGTTGCGGTGTTCACCGCATTCGCGGTCGTGCAGTCCTCCATCGTGGTGGCCATCACGATCATCGGCAAAGGTTGGGGTCCGGGTGCGGTCACCAATGGTGCGGTGATCCCCGGCCGCAGCCTCGAGATGTTCGTCGACATCTCGATGACATGTGTGGCTGCCGCCATGACAGGACTGGCATTGTCCGGTTTGGCCAAGTCCGCCGAGCAGATCATGCCGTTGCTGGTGGTGGCGGTGATGAGCCAATTGGTGTTCTCCGGTGGCTTGATTCCGGTCACCGGCCGGGTCGTGCTGGATCAGTTGTCCTGGCTCACCCCGGCACGGTGGGGTTTCGCGTCGTCGGCCTCGACCATCGATCTGACCAGATTGGTGCCCGAGCCGGTGCTGCCCAATGACAGGTTCTGGCATCACACCACCGGCGCCTGGTGGACCGATATCGGCGCCTTGCTGCTGCTCTCGACGTGCTATCTCGGCTTCGTGCGCTGGCGGATCCGCCTCAAAGCTGACTGACGTGGCTTGGCCGAAACTGGGTCACACCACAGTTTCGGCTTCGATCGCCGCCGGATCCGCCGTGGGCAGCGTGAGTTGCATGTTCGATACGTTCAAAACGCCCAGCGAGCCGATGTTTTCGTAGTCGGCGGCGCCCGCGACCAGTTGCAGCGTCAGTGTCTGTCCGGGACGAAGTGTTTGTGCGACGTCTTCCAGCGCAACGGTGATCGTGTGCGTCTGCCCATCCAATGTCACGGGGATGGGCGTGACCTGATTGCCCAGCACGAGACCTGTTGTGTTGTCGACGAGTTGGCCGTACACGTGGCTGGCGATCCCGGTGCCGGAATAGGTGAGCGTCAGCTGCGGTGCGCCGACAACGTAGGTGGTAGCCGTGCTTGCGGGAATCCTGAGATTCAAAGCGTTGAACGCCGGGCCACCGCCGATCGGCAATACGCCGAGCAGCGCCGAGCCGCCGATGAACGGGACCAGCGGCAGCTGGCCACCGCTGCTCGACGCGATGATCGGGTTGCCCGTGGGAATCGGATAGACGTCCGACGAGTAGTACTGGCCGTGTTGATCGACGAATTCGAACTTCGGGCCCGTCGACACCGTGGTGTCACCGTTTACGTACCGGTCGAGCCACTGCAGGGTCCGCTGCTCGATCAGCCTGCCGTCGGTGGGGTCGAGCAGGTCATTGGTACATACCCCGTGCCCACCGCAGAACCAGATCACCTTCGTTGGAACACCGTCGGCGATAAGCGTTTTCGCGTTGGCATCGGCCTCCTGCAAGGTGAACAGCGTGTCGACCGTGCCCTGAATCAGCATGGTCGGCGCCGTGATCTTGCTGACCAAATCGGCGGGACCTCGGCTGGCGAGCAGCGCTTGGTCGCTCGGGGTGATCATGCCGGTCAGGCCGCCGTAGATCGCGGCCGGCAGCAGGGCGGGGTTGGTGCGCGCGACGGTGCCGAGGAGAGCGACCTCGAGCAGTGTTCCCCAGCCGCTCTTGAACGCATCGTTCTTGTAAAGCGCGGTGTTCAGGCTGTGCCAGGCAATGGTCGGCACGATGGCGTCGATCCGGGGGTCGGTCGCGGCGGCCACCAGTTGGATGCCGCCACCATACGATGCGCCGACCATGCCGATCCGTGGATCAAGAAGTGCCGGGCTGCCGTCGAGCTGGACATCGGGCCGGGTCGCCAACCAGGTGATGATCGAGGAAACGTCTTTGGCCTCGAAATCCGGAGAGTCCACCTGCAGGACCCCACCCGACTGCCACTCACCGCGCGGGTCCCAGGTCACGACGTTATAGCCGGCATTGCGCAGGGCCGCGACGCCTACCGCGCCAAGGTTGTCGGTCAGCACTCCGTCGAGGAAGGTGCCGTTGACGTTTGTTGCTCCCGGCATGCCCAAGCCCGGACCATCAAGGATGGTCGGCGCCGTCTGCCCGGCCTGAAGTCCAGCAGCGGGCATGAAATGGACATAAATCTTGGTGCCGTCGAACGACGTCACCATCACGTCGGTCGGCGCCGGGGTGCCGGCTGGTAGCCCCTGCTGTAGCGGGTACCCGATGATCGGGTGGAGAACGTCGCTGATGATCGGAATCTGACTGATCAGCGCGACCACCGGCGTCACGAACAGCGGTCCGATGATCGGTATTTGCTGCAGTGGCGCCAGCAGTGGCGTCTGCACGGTAGCGACGACACGCGCGTGTGTCACCGGGTCGATAACCCCCGGAGCAACGGCGGCCGTGGGCGCGAAAGTCTCTTTGCTGGTAGCCGCGAGCATGGTCCACGCCAGCGGCGAATCTGCCGGCGCGGCCGGGTTGGTGCCGGCGAAAGGACTCGCGAGCGAGCCGGCCACGTGCGAGACGGCGGTAGCAACGACCGCAACCGGACCTGAGGAGGCCGAGATGGTCAACGTCCGCGCAACGGCCGCCACTGCCGTGATCTGAGTTGTGCTCGCTGTCGGTGTCGGCGGAGTCGTCGGCAGGGGCGTTGTCTGGGTGGTCGGCGTGCGGGCGATGGCGGTCAGCGCTGTCGGCGTGGGCCGGGTCAACGGGATTGTCGTCGGCGTCGTGGCCGGCGCCGGTGACGTAGCCGGTAGTGCTGAGGTAGCCGGTGTCGATGACGTGACCTTGGCGACCGGCGTCGACGGCGATGCCGTCGATTTGTGGTTGTCGCGCAGCTTCGCACTGAAAGGTGCTGCCTGCGAAGGTTTTTCCACTTCCTTCGCGACGTGGTTGCCGCCAGGTGCCGACGTACCGCCGGCCGTAGCCGGCGGCTTCGGCGACGACGAGTCCGATGATGGTGAACTCTTCGCTCCTGCGGAACTTGCCCCGGATTTCGGCGGCTGGTCGGCCCATGCCACGCCCCCGCCCCAGACCACTGCCGCGCCAATCCCCAATGCCGCTGCCAACCCGCCGATCCGCCCGATGCTCCCCGCTGCACCCATGCGTATATTCCTACCCCCGCCTCGCGGCGCGCGGAAGAGTCCGCTCGACGCACATGGTCATCGCGAAGGGGTATTTCCAGCAGGCGTCTACTCGCACGCCTCCTGCTGGAATGCCGTTTGGACTGCTAGGACGACAAATCCAGGCCGTGGGCCACCGCGTAGGCGATGGCCTGGTCGACGTCGATGCGGGCGCCGCGCACGTTTGCGGTGGTCCAGAACGTCGCGTCGGTCCGGGCCGCGCGCAGATCTGCCTGCTCGAACTTCGCGTTCTGCACCCGCGCGCCGCGCAGATCGGCGGCGCGCAGCACCGCCTTGCGCAGGTCGGTACCGACCAGTGAGGCCTCGGCCAGTCGGCAGTCCGTGAGGTCAACCGAACGCAGGTCGCAGCCGGCCAGCACGGCGAGCCGCAGGTCGACCTCGACCATGGTAATGGGCCGCATCGAGCACTCGGTGAATGTCGACCCGAGCAGCGTGCAGTGCCGGAAGGTGCTGTGCGCCAGCATGGTCCGGCGGAAGGTGCAGTTGCGGAACGCCGAGCCGGAATGTTCGGATTCAGTCAGGTCGACGCCACTGAAGTCACAGTCAGTGAAGACCACGCGCTCGGTGCGCAGCCGACTCAGGTCGGCGTCGCGTTCGTCGCGAAAGACAACTCCGGTGAATTCTGTGTCCTGCCAGTGCTCGTCGAAAACCGTCACGGTTCCGTACGATAGGCCCGATGGCCGACCAGGCACGCCCCACTGCCCATCTGTCGAGACGTGGTTTCCTCACAGTGACCGCTGCCGGATTGGCCACGACACTGGCAACCCCGATTGCCCTGGCCGACAACGGCAAACTGATCGACTTCACCCATCTGCAAGTCCCCGTCGACCAGGTCGTCGCAGCCGGCTACACCGGGGTCATCGTCTACGTCTCCGAGCTACGGCCGGGCGCCACCTTCGACTTCAAGCCCGTCGCCCGCAGCTACACGGATGCGCTGCGCGCCGCGGGTCTGCACGTCGTCAGCGTCTACCAGTACGGCAAACCCGGCTGGGTGAACAGCCCCTCGGACTTCACCCGCGGCTTCGACGGCGGCGTCGCCGATGCCCGCACCGCGCTGAACCTGCATGGCGCAGCCGGCGGACCGGATACCGCGCCGATCTTCTTCAGCGTCGACGAGGACATCTCCGCCGACACTTGGAAAAACGTTGCGTTGCAATGGTTCAAAGGCATCAATTCGGTAATCGGTCCGGCACGCACAGGGATTTATGGCGGCGCCCGGCAGGTCACCTGGGCGGCCGACGACGGCGTCATCGGCCGGTCCACCACCCCGGGCCACAGCTGGGCCTGGCAGACCCGGGCCTGGTCCGGCGGCGCCCGCGCGCCGATGGCGGTGCTCTATCAGGCGACGGTGGTGACGGCTTCCGACCCGGGCACCATGATCGGCGACATCCACGTCGACGAGGACGACATCCTGGCGCCCGACTACGGCCAGTGGGATCTAGGGCGTTAAGCCGGAGCACCCAGACTGGTCAGCGCGTATTCGGTGACGGTGATGAGCGCATCGCGCGCCGATTGCCGCTGCCGCGCATCGACGGTGACGACCGGGATGTGGTCGGGCAGCGCCAGCGCCTTGCGCACGGCATGGCCGGGATGCCTTGGTGCGCCGTCGAATTCGTTCACTGCGATGATGAACGGCAGGTTCCGCGCTTCGAAGAAGTCGACGGCGGCGAAGCTGTCCTGCAACCGGCGCACGTCGACCAGGATGACCGCCCCGATGGCGCCGCGCACCAGGTCGTCCCACATGAACCAGAACCGTCGCTGCCCCGGTGTGCCGAACAGGTAGAGCACCAGGTCGTCTGCGAGGGTGATGCGGCCGAAGTCCATGGCCACCGTCGTGGTGTTCTTGTCAGGAGTGCCGGCGAGCGCGTCGACCCCGGCCGAAGCATTGGTGACGATGGCCTCGGTCCGCAGCGGCATGATCTCGGAGACCGCGCCGACGAACGTCGTCTTACCGGCACCGAACCCACCCGCGATGACGATCTTCGTCGACGCGGGGGCGTGCCGATTAGAGAGCCCGTCAGAGGCCGGAGGCCGGTCAGAGAGCTCGAAGCCCACGCAGCGTCCTCCCTATCAAGTCTCGCCTGTCCTCGACATTATTCGTTGTGCCGAGCGTGGCGTGTACTTGAAGATAACCCTGCGTGACGAGGTCGCCGATCAGCACACGCGCAACACCGAGTGGTATTGCTAACTTTGCCGCGACCTCGGCCACCGAGGGCCGGGTGGAACCGAGCTTGAGAATCTCACCACGCACGTCGTTGCCGGGCCAGTGCGACGCCGGGGCGGCTGCCAGCGGGTAGATCGGCGCCTCCATGGGCAGCTCGATCTCGGTGGCGGTCCGGCCTGCGGTCAGCGTGTAGGGCCGCACCAGGCTGGGCTGCTCCGCGGTGAACGCGGACTCCCAGGCGTCAGAGGTCGGCTCCATGAGGTGTCCTCGCTACCGGACCCTGCGTGCGGATTGAACGACCGTCCCCACCCGTTCGACCAGAATCGCCATCTCGTATCCGATCTGGCCGATGTCGCAGGAGCGGGTCGCCAGCGTCGCGAGGTTCGAGCCGTCGCCGACACGCATCAGCAGCAGATAGCCGTGCTCCATCTCGACCACGGACTGCAGGACGTGGCCGCCGTCGAACAGCTGGGAGGCACCCGCCGCCAGGCTGGCCAGCCCCGAGGCGACGGCGGCGAGCTGGTCGGCCCGTTCGGTCGGCATCCGCGAGCTCGCGGCCATCAGCAGACCATCGGCCGAGACGAGGATGGCGTGTGCCACCCCGGATACCTCGTCGGCGAATTTCGTGACCAGCCAGTCCAGCGATTCGCGCTGAGTCGTACGCGTCATCACCGGCCTCCCGCGTCACGGGACTGCGAGCGACCGGCATGCACGCCACCGAAATGCCCGCCGATGCTCGCGCGCACCGCGGCCGGGTCACGCAGTGGCAACCCTTCGGCTTCCGGCTTGCCCTGGGCGTCCTCCTCAGGAGCACCGGGGATGAGCCGGGCACCGGGCTGACGCACTGGCAGGCCCGCTTCGGTGTGCTCGACGACCGGCGCATCCTGCGCTGCGGCCGCGGCCGACCACCCCTGGTCCCACACCGTCTGCCAATCGAGGTCGGTGCTGTTCGCCAGCTGCGTGGGGTCGTCGATCAGCCATTCCGACAGCATCTTCTGGTAGATGGCGTCCTCACTTCCGGCGGTGGCGCTCGGCTGGGGTCTCGGAGCCGGGCGGACGGGCGGCGCGGGAGCAGGCGCCGGCCGCGGCGGCTCAGGAGCCGGTGGCTGCGGCGACTGCGGCTGAGCCCGGGCCGCGAAGAACGACGACGTGTCGGTCGGCGCCTGCGCCGGCCGCTCGACGGGCGGCTCCGTGCGCCCGGCGATACCGCTCGCACCCGGGTTGCGCTGCGGCAGGTTGACGCCGCTGAGGTCACCGGCCTCGGCGGGGGCGCCGAAGCCGTTGCGCTGCTGCGGTGCCACAAGTGACGGTTCCGCCGGCGCCGGGGGCAACACGACGGGCCGTTCGACGGCGCCGAACGTCGCGAACCCCCCGGTGTCGGGACCGAGGCCCGGCAGTTCGGTCACCCCGGTTTCTGCCGTCGACGAGCCGTCCCAGTAGGTACCGAAGTCCGGGATCGCGGGCAGCCCCGCCAGCAGTTCGACCGGGACATAGATGCCGGCGGTCGTACCCGAATCCGGGTCGCCCTCGACAGTGTCGCGCAGCCGGACGACCAGTCCGTGCTGCGTGGCCAGCCGGCCGACCACGAACAGGCCCATGTGCCGCGCGGTGTACGTGTTGACCTCGCCGCCCGAGCGCAGTCGGCTGTTGGCCATGCGCAGATCGGCGTCGGTCATGCCGAGGCCGCCGTCGCTGACCTCGATCACCAGTGCGCCATTGGGCGCGTGCACCGCGGAGACCTGCACCTGTGAGCTGGGCGGTGAATACCGCAACGCGTTGTCCAGCAGCTCGGCCATCATGTGCACCAGATCGCCGGCGACCGAACCGTGGATCTGGGTGTCGGGGGCGGCGACGATGGCCACCCGGGTGTAGTCCTCGACCTCGGACGCCGCGGCATTGATCACCGCGGTCACGGGCACCGGCTCGCCCTGCTCGTGCGGCACGTTGGTGCCGGCCAGCACCAGGAGGTTGGCGCCGTTGCGCCGCATCCGGGCAGCCAGATGGTCCAGCCGGAACAGCTTGGCCAGGCGCTGCGGATCCTGTTCGTCGCGCTCCAGTTGGTCGATGACCGTCAGCTGCTGGTCGATCAGCGACCGACTGCGCCGCGACAGCGTCTCGAACATGTCGCTGACCTGCAGCTGCAGCCTCGCCTGCTCCCCCGCCAGCAGTACGGCCTGTTCGTGCAGTTCGTCGACCGCGTGCGCCACCTGACCGATCTCTTCGGTGCTGTGCACCGGCAGCGGCCGCACCGTCACGTCGGCGCCGGAACGGACCTCGTCGAGCTCACGGACCAGATCCTCGTGAGCGACCTTGAGGGCGCTGGTGCGCAGCCGGCGCAACGGCCGGATCAGGGTCCGCGCCATGTACAACACGACGAGCAGAGCCAGCACCATCACCGTGCCGACGACCACCGAGTCGCGGATGGCTTCGGTGCGTTTCGCGGTGGCCTGATCGTTGACCGCCGAGACGACGGACGCGGAAACGCTGTCCAGCAGCTTTCCGGCGATGCCGCTGGTGGTCTGGATCGACTGGCTCAGATCGGGGTTGTTGACCAGCTGCACGCTCGGGTCGGACATCATCGACATCCGCTTGACCATCTCTTGGGCCAGTTTCTGCGCCTCGGGCGAACCGACGCCCAGCACTTCGCTCATGCCGAACAACGTCGACGGCTCGGTGCCGGCCAGGGTGGTCATCGAGCTGCGCAGTTCGTTGTCCGGCAGTTCGCCGCCAAGGGTGACCAGCAGCTGCTGCATCATCATCTGGCCGCGAGCGCCGACGGCCCGGCTCAGACCCTGCGTCTGCGCCCGGATCTTCTCGTCGTCGATGCGCACCGAGCCGGTGATGGTGTCTTCGGCGGTCAGCAGGATGGGCGCGTACAGGGTGACGCGCTCGCGCAACCCGACGCTGTTGGAGGCCACCTTGTTGAGCAGCCCCTGACCACCATCGAGCAGGGTCTTGATGCCGGTACTGACGTCGGTCGCGACGTCGGTGTCCGTCAGCCGGTGCTGCAGACGTCGCTTGCTGTCGTCATAGGCGCTCAGCGCCTGTTGCGCGTCGCCGCCGGTGGAACTCGCGAGCAGCGCCGCGTCGAAGGTCGCCATGTAGTTCTCGATGGCCGGCACCATTTCGGCGCGGTCGGCCGCGCGACGCAAATCTGCCGCGTCGGTCCAGCCCGAATAGATCCGCATCCCCCCGAACGTTCCGGCCAGCACCAATGGCACAAAGGCGATGGCGAAAACTTTCCAGGCGACCGGCCAATTCGACGGCGCGAAGCGGGATGGGCGTTTCGCGGGCGCGCGGGTGACCTGATCAGCTGCCGAAAACTGTTGCGCAGCAGTCATCGCGGCTCGGCTTTCCCGCCGGCCATGGGACCGCAATCAAGTAAGGGCGCATGGTTCATAGTGGTGTTCCCCGCCGGATTTTTCAGCCCACTCGGGCGCGGGAATCCGCCTGGCAATCTGTCGCAGTATGACAGCGATGAGCAGCCGTTTCCATGCTTCACATCCAACGAACAGTGTTCGTGACCGATGTGTTGCACAGTTGTGTGGTAAAGCGCGCTACCCGACACGCCCGCTCAGCGAATGCGCTCGAGCAGAACCCAGTTGAGTACGGGGACCGCGATCTCGACAACGATCAGCAGCACATAGAAGGCATGTGGCACCCCTGTCTGCCAGATCGCAAGCAGCCTGGCCAGGCCGCCGGCCAGGAACAACCCGCTCAGCACATGCACCAGCGCCGACCGTCGGGCAAGGTCGGCGGCGGCCCAGATGAATCCCCCACCGAAGCCGATGAAGAGCGTCGCGTAAAACCGCAGTTCGCTGTCAATAGTGGCGTTGACCAGGCCGCCTGCGATAATCGATGGTGGCCCGAACACGAGGTGCACGATCCCGATCGCTATACATGCGGCACCGAAGACTCTCAACCACCACTTCGTCACCATGCCCCACCACCGCTATTAGACTTCATCTAATAGAAGGGTATCGGGCCCGCACGGCCACGGTCAACAGGTGAATTACAGTGCCTAAATGGCACGGAGTCGGTTGACCCCCGACCAACGCCGAGATCAGATCCTCGATCTCGGAATGGCGGCGTTCTCGGTCACCCCTTTCGAACAGGTATCGATGGAGGACATCGCGGCCCAGGCCGAGATCTCACGGGCCCTCATCTACCACTACTTCCCCAGCAAGAAGGAACTGTTCGCCGCGCTTTGGGCCAGGGCCCACGAGCAACTGTCCGCGGGTTCGCGTTTCACCCCGACCGCCGCGGTGCGAGACCAGGTCCGCGCCGCGCTCGCCACCTACTACTCGTTCTACGAACGCAACTTGACCTTGGTCATGATTGCCAACCGCAGCGCCATTGCGGCCGATCCGGTGGTGCGCGACCCGATCACCATGGAACTCAACGGCCTGCGTGACCGCATCGTGGACTCGCTGGACCTGACCGCAAATGGCCGCGACGTGATGGCTGTCGCGCTGTCCGGCTGGCTCGCACTGGTCCGCGAGATCGCACTGGAATGGCTTGGGCTACAACAAATCTCTCGCGATGCCGCCGTCGACCTGTGCATGTCGGCACTTGACGGCCTGGTGGGCCCGCACGCCGATCTGGACCAGCTACCCCGTGGGGTCACCGGTCCAGCGACGGCGCGCTGACTACTTGTGTCCGTTGCCGGTATGCGACATCACGCCGAGAGTCGTCCTGGTCGCGAGCGAATTGTTCGTGATCTGAGTCGGCGACATGGTGGTCTGCATCGGGGTGCTCGTGCCGTTGGCAGTGGTCCGCGCACATGCCGTGTCGTATTGCGACGGCGCACCCGCGCCTTGCCGGGCACTGTTGTAGGCCTGTCCGCCGGTGCCGCCGAGCGGGCTGTTGATGCCGCCTTCGTTGAACACCGAGCCCGGTGCCGTTGCGGAGTTACCCGGCGTACCGCCGCCGGCGGCTTCGATGTCCTGACAACTGAAGTTGTGGGTGGTGTTGTCGGCGAATGCCGGCGTTGCCATGCCGATCAGCGCGGCACCTGCCATGCAGCTTGCTGCCATCAGTGTGCGCATCATGCTCACCTACCTCGTTCCCATCGGATATGTCGCTGATTTCGCGGCGCGCATCATCGAGCGCCTACCTCAGTGACACGAGGCCCGAGTCGGTCGACGTTCAACGTTCGACGGCACAAGGCGCCCACGGAATTTGTCGTACCGGGCCGTACTGGTTGACTCTCCCGATGAAACCGGCGTCGGGCCGGCAGGTACAGGCAGGGAGGCCGCTGGGTGGCACTGAAAGTGCTGTTCTACTCACCGCGAATCGCGCCGAACACCGGCAACGCGATCCGGATGGTCGCCGCCACCGGCGCCGAGCTGCACCTGGTCGAGCCGCTCGGCTTCGACCTCTCCGAGCCGAAACTGCGTCGCGCCGGGTTGGACTACCACGATCTGGCGTCGGTGACGGTCCACCCCAACCTGCCGGCCGCATGGCACGCACTCATGCCGGCGCGGGTATTCGCCTTTACCGCGCACGCCAATTCGTCGTTCGCCGACGTGACCTATCAAGCTGACGACGTCTTGATGTTCGGACCCGAACCCACCGGCCTGGACGCCGAGACGCTCGCCGACCCACACATCACCGGTCAGGTCCGGATTCCGATGATCCCGGGCCGGCGGTCCCTGAACCTGTCCAACGCCGCCGCTGTCGCCGTGTACGAGGCGTGGCGTCAGCTCGGCTTCGCCGAGGGCATCTAGGCCGCCGGAACTACGGCTTCCGGCGCGAAATCGTCGAAATCACGCGAGAAACCGCAGTTTCGGCGATGAAAAACTCACCAGGCGTCCCAGTGCGCGAGCTGCTCGGCCGGCAGCCGCTGGGCCTTCTTGAAATCGGTGCCCTTGGTGTAGGCGATGGGGAACAGTCCGCCCTGCGTGTATCGCTCGAACGGAATGCCCAGGAGCTCGGCGGCCTGCCGCTCCCCGTCGCCCAGCAGGTGCAGTGTCGTCCACGCCGAGCCGAGACCGCGCGAGCGCAGTGCGAGCATGAAGCTCCAGACGGCCGGCAGCAGCGAGCCCCAATACGAGGCCTGCATGCCGGCTTCGGCGCCATCGGGCCGCCCCTCGAGGCACGGGATCATCAGCACGGGCGCCTTCTCGAAGTTCTCGTTGAGGTACTCCGCCGAACTCTTCACCGCGCCGGCCCGGTCGTCGCGCATATCGCCGCGCTGCGGAGCCTCCATCGCCAGATACGGGGTGGCGTTGGTCCGGTAGATCTCGGCCAGCGCCTTCTTCTTGGCCTCGTCCTCGACGAAGACGAACTGCCAACCCTGGTTGTTCGAGCCGGTCGGCGCCTGCAGCGCCAGATCCAGGCACTCCATGATCACCCCGCGCGGCACGGGCATCTCGAAGTCGAGTCGTTTGCGCACCGAGCGGGTGGAGGTCAGCACTTCGTCAGCGGTGAGGTTCAGCGTCATAGCCGCACAGTACCGCCATCAGAAATCCAGCGATTCGCACCGCGGCCGGGCCGGCGGCGATGATCACCGAACAGCTTATGGCGCAATGATTTTCAGTCTCCAGGAGCGACGGCGCGGCACACCATGCCGACCAGCGTTCGGCAAAACTGCTCGTCCACCGGCTCGTGAGTGAGCAGCAACCGCATGTTGATGGGCGCCAGCAACATCTGCAGGACCATCCGCGAATCAAGGTCGGCGCGCATTTCGTTACGGGCGACGGCCCGAGCGAATACGTCTTGCATCGTCGACGCCCGGCGTTGCCATACCTTCTGGCGGATGTCGATCCGCATCCCCGAGCGATTCGGAATCACCAGCGCGCTCTGAATCCGGCGCCCCGACTCCGAATTGAGGTACGCGGCCATGGCCATCACCAGGATCGTCAGATCGCCGGCGAGAGACCCGGTATCAGGTGGCCCCACCGTACGTCCCGGCCAATCGAGCAGCACGTCAAGTAGCAGCTCTTCATCGTCGGGCCAATGTGCCGCAATGGCCGTTCGATCGATACCGCTTCGGGCCAAAAGGCTTTCCACGCTGAAACGCTCGATGCCCCACTGGGTCACCTCATCCAATGCAGCGGCAAGGATCTGCTCACGCGTCGCATCCGGGACGGTCCCCGAATCGTCCACAGCGCCTCCCCGACACGTGCGTCAATAATCGACACAGTGATACCACAACGCGTCGCGACCGCGCCGACGTTGTTGCGCGCTTAGTGCCGAGGCAGCTTGGTCACCGCACGCACGATCGGCACCAGCGACTTCTGCCACAGCGACTTCGACAGACCGAATGGCGGGTCCAGGTTGAGCACCTTGGACGTCGAAATGGTCTGGGATTCGGTGTATTTCAGCAGGCCTTCGGCGCCGTGCCGGCGACCGACACCCGAAATTCCCATGCCACCCATGGGTGCGCCGAGACTCCCCCAGGCCAGGGCGTAGCCCTCGTCGACGTTGACCGTGCCGGACCGCAGGCGGGAGGCGATCTGCTCGCCCTCCTCGATGGAGGCGGCCCACACACTGGCGTTGAGCCCGTACTCGGTGTCATTGGCCTTGGCGATGGCCTCGTCGACGTCGGCGACCGGGTAGATCGACACCAGCGGACCGAAGGTCTCGTTGTTGGCGCATTCCATGTCGGAGGTGACGTCGGTGAGCACGGTCGGCTCATAGAACAACGGACCGATGTCGGGGCGGGCGTTGCCACCGGCAATCACCTTGGCGCCCTTGACCTTCGCGTCGTCGACGTGGCCGGAGACGGTCTTGAGCTGACCTTCGGAGATGAGGCTGCCCATGTCGACACTGAAGTCGTAGGCGGTGCCGAGCTGCATCTTGCGTACCTGGTCACCGAACTTGCGGGTGAACTCGTCGGCGATGTCGCGCTCGACGTAGATGCGCTCGATCGAGATGCACAGCTGACCGGCGTTGGAGAAGCAGGCCCGAGTGGCGGCCTTGGCCACCTTGTCGAGGTTGGCGCCGCGGGCGACGATCATGGCGTTCTTGCCACCGAGTTCGGCGGAGAACCCGATGAGGCGACGGCCGGCGTGCTCGGCGAGGTGGCTGCCGGTGGCCGAGGAGCCGGTGAACATCAGGTAGTCGCAGTTGTCGGCGATCGCGGTGCCGACCACCGAGCCCGGCCCGGGCACCACTGCGTACAGGGCGCGCGGCAGGCCAGCGCGGTAGAGCAACTCGGCACAGGCCAGCGCGCAGTAGGGAGTCTGGCTGTCCGGCTTGAGCACAACCGCGTTACCCGCGAGCAGGGCGGGCACAGCATCGGACGCGGTCAGAGTCATCGGATAGTTCCACGGCGAGATGACGCCGACGACGCCCTTGGGCTGGTAGGCGACGGTGGTCCGGTTCAGTCCCGGTAGCAGCGGCGCGACCCGGCGGGGCTTGAGCAGCTTGGCCGCGACCTTGGCGTAGTAGTCCGCATTGGCGAACAGGTCGATGATCTCTTCCTGGGCCGCCCACCGCGCCTTGCCGGCCTCGGCCTGCAGCAGGTCCATCAGGAATTCGCGGTTCTCGAGCACCAGGTCGCGGTAGCGCGCGATCACCGCGGCCCGCTCAGCAACCGGCCGCTTGACCCAATCACGCTGGGCGGCACGGGCTTTGACGAAGGCCTTCTCGGCATCCTCGGCGGTCGCGACCGGGATGGTGGTCAGCGCTTTGCCGGTGAACACCTCGTCGATGGTGCGGGTCGGCCGAGCATCGAGGTCTTCGATGGCGGCCAGTTGACGGAGACGATCGAAAACCTGCGCTGACGGTGCGGGCATACTGGCTCTCCTGGGTCGGTCGAGGATGCGCGATAATTTTGCGGTACCGGCGGTCTCGGTAACACTACGCGACAGCGTGCGGCTGCCATAGATCCAGCTTTTTACAAAACGGGCATTATGTCAATGAGATTGGCAAATTTACCCACTTCGTCTGGTCCCGGGCCAGTCATCAGAGTGATTCGGCTGGCGCTGTGCCACCGAGATCGACGAATTGGTCGCCGATGCGCCTCAAGAGCAACCATTTCGTCAATCTCGACACGACACAGGCATCAGACGCCTCGCCTCACCGGAAGTCCCGTGACTTGGCCGCCACCCGCAGGTCCAGCCGGCCCATCCGGTCCGCGATCACGGTGACCGCCCCGCTGGCGTTCTGCACGATGCCGCGCACCAGCAGCGCCGGCGCGGTCTGCGCCAATTTGCGATGTCTGGACCACACACCCGGTGCGCACAACACATTGACCATGCCGGTCTCGTCCTCCAGGTTGATGAACGTCACCCCCTGCGCGGTGGCGGGACGCTGCCGGTGCGTCACCGCGCCGGCCACCACGATGCGGGTGCCGTCGGGCACCTCCAGCAGCCGGTTGGCAGGCACCACGTCCAGTGCGTCGAGGTCCTCCCGCAGGAACTGAGTCGGGTAACTGTCCGGCGAGATGCCCGTGGCCCACACGTCGGCAGCCGCCAGTTCCAATTCCGTCATGCCGGGCAGCGCCGGAATGCCACCGGCCGACCCGACACCAGGCAACCGGTCGGGGCGTTCCGCAGCCGCCGCCCCGGCCGCCCACAGCCCCTCCCGCCTGGTGATGCCGAAGCACCCCAGCGCGCCCGCGGTCGCCAACGCCTCGGCCTGCGGCACCGACAGTTGCACCCGCCCGGTCAGGTCAAGCAGAGAAGTAAACGGCCCGCCCGCTTCTCGCTCGTCGACGATGCGCTGTGCCAGCTCATCTCCGATATGCCGGACCGTCCCCAACCCCAGCCGCACCTCGGTGCCGCGGTTCTCGCACGTCGCATACGCCAGGCTCGCGTTCACGTCCGGTCCGTGCACCAGCACCCCGTGCCGTCGGGCGTCGGCCACCAGCGACTGCGGCGAATAGAAGCCCATCGGTTGGGCCCGCAGCAATGCCGCACAGAACACCGCGGGGTGGTGCAGCTTGAACCACGACGAGGAGAACACCAGCGCCGCGAAGCTCAACGCATGGCTCTCCGGGAAACCGAAATTGGCGAAGGCTTCAAGCTTTTCGTAGATCCGTTCGGCGGTCGGGCCGGTGATGCCGTGCAGTTCCCGCATACCGTCGAAGAATCGTCCGCGCAGTTGCCGCATCCGTTCGGTTGACCGTTTGGACCCCATGGCCCGGCGCAGCTGGTCGGCCTCGGCCGGGGTGAAACCGGCGCAGTCGACGGCCAGCTGCATGAGCTGTTCCTGGAACAGTGGCACCCCGAGTGTCCGGTCCAACGCGGGCTTCATCGACTCGTGTTCGCAGTCCGGCTTTTCCAATCCGTTGTGCCGCCGGATATACGGGTGCACCGAGCCGCCCTGAATCGGACCGGGGCGGATCAGCGCCACCTCGACCACCAGGTCGTAGAACCTCTTGGGTTTCAGCCGCGGCAGCGTGGCCATCTGAGCCCGGGACTCGACCTGGAACACCCCCACCGAGTCGGCGCGCTGCAGCATCTCGTACACCGCGGGCTCGGTGAGGTCGAGCTTGGCCAGATCCACCTCGAGGCCCATGTGTTCCCTGGCCAGGTCGATCATGTAATGCAGAGCCGAGAGCATGCCCAGCCCCAGCAGGTCGAACTTGACCAAACCGATTGCCGCACAGTCGTCCTTATCCCACTGCAGCACACTGCGGTTCTCCATCCGCGCCCACTCCACCGGGCACACATCGGCGATCGGCCGGTCGCAGATCACCATGCCACCAGAGTGAATTCCCATGTGCCGCGGCAGATTTCTGACCTGCAGTGCCAAGTCGATCACTGCCTCGGGAATCTCCTCGACGTCCGGAGAGTCGGCCAGTCCGTTCCACCGGCTGATCTGCTTGCTCCAGGCATCCTGCTGTCCCTGCGAAAAACCCAGGGCCCGGGCCATGTCCCGCACCGCGCTACGGCCGCGGTAGGTGATGACGTTGGCCACCTGCGCCGCGTAGTCCCGGCCATACTTCTCGTAGACGAACTGGATGACGTTCTCGCGCAAGTCCGATTCGATGTCGATGTCGATGTCCGGCGGACCGTCGCGCGCCGGGGACAGGAACCGCTCGAACAGCAGCTCGTTGGCCACCGGGTCGACGTTCGTGATACCCAGCGCGTAGCAGACCGCCGAGTTGGCGGCCGACCCCCGGCCCTGGCATAGGATGTCACTGTTTCGACAGAACTCGGTGATGCTGTGCACCACCAGGAAGTAGCCCGGGAACTCCAGCTGCTCAATGATTTTCAGCTCGTGCTCGATCTGGCGGTACGCCTTCTCCTTGTCCGCATCCGGCTTCCAGCCGTAGCGACGGGCCGCCCCGTCCGCCACCAGCTCGCGCAGCCAGCTGATCTCGGTGTGTCCTTCCGGCACGTCGAACGGTGGCAATTTCGGTGCGATCAAACGCAATTCGAATGCGCACTGCTCCCCCAGCTCGGCGGCCTTCGTGACCGCCCCTGGGTGGTGGGCGAACAGCCGGGCCATCTCCCGTCCGGACCGCAGATGCGACCCACCCAGCGGAGCCAGCCAGCCTTCGGCCTCATCCATCGAATTGCGGGCGCGGATGGCTCCCATTGCCATCGCCAGCTTCCCCCGCGATGGCGCAGCGAAATGTGCGGCGGTGGTGGCGACCACATCGAGGCCGAACCGCGGCGCCAGGCCCGCCAGCGTCGCATTGCGTTCGTCGTCGAGTGGGTGTCCGTGGTGGGTCAGTTCAATGGTCACCCGGTCCGCGCCGAACCTGTCCACCAGGTCGGCCAGCGCCTTGTCCGCAGCGTCCGCGCCACCCGCCGACAAGGCCCGGCGCACATGTCCTTTACGGCAGCCGGTGAGGATCTGCCAGTGCCCGCCGGCGGCCTCGGTGAGGCTATTCAGGTCATAACGGAGCACGCCCTTCTCGCCGCCGGCCAGATGCGCCCGGGCCAGCTCCCGCGACAGCCGCCGGTATCCCTCGGTCCCGCGGGCCAGGACCAGCAGATGCGGACCGGGTGGGTCGGGCAACTCGGTACGCGGAGTGTTGCTGAGAGAGAGCTCGGCACCGAAAACCGTTGCCATGTCGAGTTCTTTGGCAGCCTCGGCGAACCGCACGACGCCGTAGAGTCCGTCGTGGTCGGTCAGTGCGATGGCCCGCAGATCCAGCCGGACGGCCTCCTCCACCAATTCCTCCGGCGTGCTGGCGCCGTCGAGAAAGCTGTACGCGGAATGTGCATGTAGCTCGGCATACGGCACCGATGTTGCCGGCCGGGCCGGACGGTCCACCGGTTGATAGTCACCACGCTTACGCGACCACGCCGGGCTGTCACCACCATCGGCCGGCGTCTCCGGAGAAGCACCGGCCACCCGAGGTTTACCCTCGAGCACCCGCTGCATCTCCGCCCAGCTCGGCGGACCGTTGTGCCAACCCACCACATCAGGATATTCGAAACTTTGTTCGAACACCAGGGGCGTGGAATCTGCGGGAACTCGGGCGATCCCCATCCGACTAGATCTCCGGGGACGTCGGAGAGGGACGGAAGATGGCCACGCTGAGGCACTTGGGCAATCTGGAACGCGAGGTGATGGATCACCTCTGGGACGCGGATGGCCCACAGACCGTTCGCGAGGTCCACCGCGCCATCTGCGCGGAGCGCAAACTCGCGTACACCACCGTCATGACAGTCCTGCGCAGACTTGCCGGCAAGGGCGTGGTCCGGCAACTGCGCGAGGCTCGTGCGCACCGCTACGTCGCATCGCACAGCCGCGATCAGCTGGTCGCCGGCCTCATGGTCGACGCGCTCGGGCAAGCTGCCGACCAGAGCGACCGGCATGCAGCGTTGGTCCACTTCGTCACGCAGGTCGCGGCCGACGAGATCGATGTTCTTCGGCGAGCGCTCGCCGCCGTGGACCGCTATTCATCCGGAACCAACAGCCCCGCAATGAATTTGACACCCAAGCTCAGCGCCTAGCGGATCGAATTCATCTCAGGTCACCGAGCAGGCCTTGTTCGACCCCGCCCTGAGCCAACTGATACCTCTGCAGCAATTCTTGAGGGAGGCGCCCGCGACTACCGACCTCGTGGCCGTTCATCCGCAGCCACTCCCGAGCTCGCTGATGGGGTGATTGCGCCTTGTCAGCCTGCGACTGTTCTGCGGGCCCGGTCCTACGCGCGGACCGACGGCTCGCCTTGCTGGCCGCCCGGATATACGGCTCCAAGCAGTCCCGCATCCGCACCGCGTTCGCCTCGGACAGATCGATCGCATACGTGACCCCATCGAAGGAAAACTCAAGCGTCGTCGCAGCGAGTGAGCCATCCAGATCGTCGGTCCACGCAGTTGAATACAGTTTCGCCACCGGAACACCCACCTCCACGCCACGGCGCCCTGCATTGTTTCCCCCAAAACAAGCTAGCGGAGCGGTCGGAGCCGAACTACGCGCTTTGGCCTCTTTTATCTCAGCCGAACGCGTGGTATGGCCCGAAAGGACGCTGTCCCTAGAAGTCGTCGGGCACGCCCGGTGCGACGGGCCAGCTGAACGCCACTGCGGTCCGGTGCACCGAACCCGGGGTCATCTCTTCGACGAGACCCGCGTTCGCCAGCGCCTGCAGGTTCACACCGCCCAGGTAGATGGCGCCCAGATCCCGCGCCGAGATAGCGATGTCGGCTGGCGCCGTGGACATTTCGCATTCAGCACCATCGGGTCCCCCAGATAGACGCCACCGGCCGCTGTTCCACGGGCAGAACTCGTCGGTGACATCCAGCACCACGTCGACCGGGGCGGCGTAGCTGCGCAACGTCAGGGCACGACGCACGTCGACGAGCCGTACGTAGATGCCGTCCCTGACTTCGCACGCCAGGGCACGCCGGTCGGCCACCAAGCTGAGCAGCGGCTCATCGACGGCGGCACCGTCGTACTCGACCGTCCTGACCAGATCCATATCGAGGAGATAGCGCCAAATCCTGGCGTACGCATGGTGATTGGTAGCCAGCACTTCCTGAATCCACAGTCCACCGTTGGGCTGGCCACGATCCGTCCAGTTGTTCTTGGGCCGGTAGATGGCGAATCCGCTGGCGGTGCCGTCGGCCTCGCGATGCAGGAGGAAGCGAATCTTGCTGGCTTCCTTGCGCCGTTCCTCGCTGTCGTGGATCCAGTGGTCCCACCACGGACCCGGTCGCTCCATCAAGCCGGGCCGCTGCACCACGGCTCGCTGATGAATCTCCGGCGCACTCGCCAGCAACGCCTCGGCGTCGACGTGGGTCACCGAACCGTCACCGAACTGGACCTCCCGGCGGAAGCCCAGTTCACGGACCTGGCCGGAAAGCTCCGCAATCGGCACCGCCATCCCGTAGCCGAAGCGCCCGTAGATCGAAGCCTCAGATGCGTACAACATGGCCAGCGCCTCGGTACCGCGTGCTCGGATGTCGTCGAGCTGGTGGCGCATCATCGCCGTGAGCAGGCCGCGGCGCCGATGGCTGGGTGACACCGTGACGGCGGTGACGGCCGCCACCGGTGCGATGCCACCTCCGGGCAGCGCGACGTGCTTGCGGAAAGCTCCGGCGGTGGCAACCCAGCTGGTGCCGTCGTGAAAGCCGAACATGCGGTCGTACTCGGTGAAGGCGCGGGCCAGGTCGATCTCGTCCTGCCGCGGATCCTGCAAGAACACCTCGTACGACGAGGCTGCGAACGAATCGTAGTCATCCCCATCGCTGACAGCACGCAGCGTCAAATCAGTCATGCCCCAACGGATATCACGAAGCCGTAGGACGAGTCATCTGAATTTCGCGGCGTCCGCGAGCCCTGGTCCGCCTCTGGTGCCGACGGCCGAATGCACCGCTTGGGTGTTTGCTCTGAGTATTACCTGAAGCGTCTATGTATCCACCGGGAAGTTCTCCCACACAAAGCCGTCGCGGTTTCGGCGGAGACCCAGTGGAGCGTGGACCGGAAAATGAGCGGTCAGGACCTTGAGACCCTCGTCAGCGCACCGGCCGAGCAGCGCACGGCGAGTCGCGATCGCTTGCACAGGGTCAGCGTCGGCGAAGAAGGGTAGGTCGGGAAACTGCGCCTGCATCGGATGATGAAGTGTGTCGCCGACGACCAGTACGGAGTTCTCCGGTGCGCTGATCTCGATCGCGAGATGTCCCGGCGTGTGGCCACCGGCGTCGATGGCGGTTACGCGCGTAGAGCCGCTGACGCAGATCTCATGACCGGCGTCGATGATCTTGTACTGTTCGCGCTCCAGGACCGGTAGCACGCTGTCGTGGTACACCCATCCCCCGTTTTCGGACCACCGTTGCACGGGAGACGATTTCCATTGGTCCGCAAGGTAATCGAGTTCAGTTGAGCGGAACAGGTATGTGGCATTCGGGAACGTGGGCGACCACACGCCGTCACTCAGGCAGGTGTTCCACCCGCAGTGGTCGGCATGCAGGTGGGTATTCACCACGATGTCGACGTCCCCGGGCTCGTATCCGGCCTGTTTGAGACGGATCAGATAGTCGGTGTCGAGCATGTGCAGGTCCGGAAACAAGGGTCGGTTCTTATGGTTACCCGAGCAGGTGTCGATGACGATTACGGTGCCGTCGAGTTCGACGATGTAGTTGTGGATGGAGAAGATCAGCTCGGTACCGTCGGCCGAGACGGCCACCGGCGCATACGTTTCCCGGGCGAACGCCTGCTGGTCGTCGCTGATGAGCGGGTACCACAGGCGCGGCGCGATTGGCCACACGTCCAGCTCTGTCAATTGGGTGATCGACGCGGCCCCAACGGCAAATGTGGTCACGGCACTAGGGAACGCGGACAGCAGGCGGCCTATTCCGTCTGTTTACTCCGGCAGCACACTGAGCGCGGGGTTCGACGACCGACAGCGATCTGCACCCCGTCGCGAGCCTGCGCCGAAATCCCGTTGAGGACTGTGGCGACGTAGTCGCCGAGGTGAGCCTGGCCTGCATCGGTCCGAAGTTGCCCAGCTCGTAGCGCGAGGCGCCGCGGCATTTGCCGACCATGTATGGCTACCTACCCGATCGGGTAGGTAGCGACCTACCCACGCGCACATTGGTCCGGACGGCGGGACGCCGTAGGCTACGGTGTATTACCTGGATCACAGGATGAGGAATGAGTCTGTGAGACTCGATGTGACGGCGCCCGCTCAGATCGCGGCGACGACGGCGGCGACGGCCCTGCCGACCCGGCTGTTGAAGTTCCATGCCCCTGAGATCGTCTTCGGCATCGACTCGATGGCAGAAGCAGCGCACGCCGCGGTCCGTCTGGGCGGACTGCGGCCGATGCTGGTCACCGACCCCGGCCTGATCGAGGCCGGTTGGGCAGCAGAGCTGGTCGGACATCTGCGTGCCCAGTGCGTCGAAGCGCACGTCTGGAGCGCTCTGACTCCGAACCCCAAAGACCATGAGGTCACCGCCGGCCACGAGTTCTATCGGTCGCATGGTTGCGACGTCCTCATCGCGCTGGGCGGCGGGTCGGTGATCGACGCGGCCAAAGGTATTGCGATCCTCGCGGCCAACGGCGGCCACATCCTCGACTACGCCGGAGTCGACAAGGCGACCGCGCCCATCCCGCCCTTGGTGGTGTTGCCGTCCACATCGGGCACCGGCGCCGACGTCTCTCAGTTCTGCATCGTCACCGATACGACGCACAACACCAAGATCACGATCCTGGGCCGGGCCCTGGTCCCCGACATCACCGTGATCGACCCCCGCCTGCTCACCACCATGCCCGAATGGCTCAATGCGGCAACGGGTCTGGACGCGCTGACGCACGGCATCGAGGCGTTCGTCTCTTTGGGACACAACCAGCTGACCGACCACCATGCCCTGCGGTCGGTCGTGATGGTCACCGAAAACCTGGTCACCACGATCGAGAGGCCGCAGGACATGCCGGCCCGGGTACTGATGGCCCAAGCCGCGCTGGAAGCGGGTCTCGCCTTCACCAATGCCATCCTGGGGGCCGCGCACGCCATGAGTCATCAGGTCGGTGGGCTCCTCGACTTGCCGCATGGCGTCATCAACGGCGTGCTGCTGCCCCACGTGGTGCGGTTCAACGCCGAGGCCGATCCGGCGCCCTTCGCCACCATCGCCACCTGCCTCGGAATCGCCGACAAGCGCGCTCCGGAACTGGAATCTGCGCTGGCACTTGCCGACCGAATCCAAGAGCTGGCCAGGCAGGTCGGCGTGCCGCGCGGGCTCGCCGAGTTGGGAGTGCGTGACGCCGACGTTCCCGTGTTGGCCCACAACGCACTTCAGGATGCATGCCTGACCACCAACCCCCGACCCATCGATGATGCGCAGCTGCGCGCCCTGTTCCGGGCGGCGTTGTGACCGCCCTGCCCGGCAATCCGGTGGCGCCGCAACGAGCGGCTGCGCCGGATCTGGACCAACTCACGGGAGTGCGATCCGGCAAAGGCACGTTCTATCCGGAATTCCGGGTGGCCGCGCAGCGCACCGAACGGGTGGTCGCAGCTCTCGACGCCATCTCCCGAGCTCTGGTACAGACCGTCAACGGGCCCGAGAATCTCGTGCGGGCCGTTGCGGAGGCGGCCCGCACGCATCTCGGCGCCGAATGGGTGCTGTTGGCGCTGGCCGACGGCGCCTTGCCGGAGGCACGACCGCGTCACCTCATCCTCGACGCCGATGGGCACGCGTACTCCTTCGAAGGGCTTTCGGGCACCAAACATCCGGTACCGCACCTTCCGGACGCGGTCCTGAACCGGCTCAACGACGTCCTTCGCGGCCGGCTTGCCCAGTTCCGGATACCAGTGATCGAAAGCCACCATTCACACGTCCCGATCGAACTCGACGGCGGCGTCGTCGGGGCATTCGCGGCCTGGACGCCACCACACCGCCTGCTCGACGGTATCGACGAAGCGGTGATGCGCATCCTGGCCAGCCAGACCGCGGTGGCGCTACAGAACTGTGAACTGTTTCAGCGTTCGCAAACCCTGCTGGCACAGTCCGAGGCACACAATGCACAGCTGCTGGCCACCCAACGCGAACTCGGTGCGGCACAACGCCACCAGGTACTGGACTCCGAGCGGCACCGGATCGCCAGGGAACTGCACGACAGCGTCACGCAAACCGTCCTGTCGGCAGGCATGCAGATCGAGGTGTGCCGCAGTGAGATCGAATCAGGTTCAGGCCCAGCAGGTCTGGTCGAACGGCTGGACACCGCCAAAACGTTGACCCGATCGGCGATCGACCAGCTCCGGTCGGCCATCTACGCACTCAACCATTCCTCCGACGCCGACCGATCCAGCCTCCCCGAGCTGCTCGAACAGCTCGCCACGGTGCACATGCCAAAAGATCTGCGGGTGACGCTGCGGGTCGACGGCGTCGTCGCCGAGCTGCCCAGCGCCGTCGAACGGAGCCTGCTTCGGATCGCCGGCGAGGCGCTGTTCAACACTGCCATGCACGGTCGCGCCACCCGAGCCATCGTGCGATTGAGCTACCGCTCCGGAGCGGTCGCCCTGTCGGTGTCCGACGACGGCACCGGCGACCCGGACAAACTCCGGCTGATGCTTCGGCTGGCCGATGTCGCCGACCTCGACGGACACCACCGAGGATTGGCGAACATGCTGGCACGGTGTCGCGAATACGGTGGCACCTTCACCGTCGGCAGGTCTCGCATCGGCGGCGTGCGGGTCGTCGCGACAATCCCGCAGGCACCAGAAGAAGCCTCAGGCGAAGGAGTCGTTTCATGACCGTTGACACCAGGACCGGGACCATCCGGCTGGCGCTGGTGGACGACCACGCCATTCTCCGCCAGGGGCTGCGTTCCTTACTGGAACGCGAGGACGATCTCGTGGTGGTTGGCGAGGCGTCCAGCGAACCGGAAGCGGTGGCCGTGGTCGCGGCGACGCTACCCGACGTGGTGCTGGTCGATCTCAAACTCTCGGCGGGTTCGGACTTCGAAGGATTGTCTTTGTGCGCCAAGCTTTCCGGCGCCCACCCTGACGTCGGTTTGCTCGTGCTCACCACATTCCTCGATGAGGACCTGGTGGTCCGCGCAGTGCATGCCGGAGCACGCGGATACGTGGTCAAGGACGTCGACACCACAGAACTGGTGCGGGCGATCCGCGCCATCTCCGCCGGGCAGAGCGCGTTCGACTCGCGCAGCGCAGCCGCCGTGGTCCGCTCGCTCAGCGGACGCGGCGAGCAACGCGACAAGCTCACCGACCGAGAGATCGAGGTGTTGCGACTGCTTGCGGCAGGGCTGTCGAATCACAAGATCGGTGAGCAGCTGTTCATCTCCGCGACCACCGCCAAGTTTCACGTCAGCAACATCATGCGCAAACTCGAGGTCAGCCGGCGGGCCGAGGCCGTATACGCGGCCAGTAAGCGAGGTCTGATCTAGGCCGACGATGCCGCTACCGGCATCGTCGGCCTAGAACGCCCTGCGCTGCTATGGATTTCGGTAGTCGATGACGATACGGCCGTCGATCTGTCCTCGCTCCATACGTTCGAACACATCATTGATGTCATCGAGACGCGCGCTGCTGATGGTCGGTTTGATCAGCCCGCGGGCGTAGAAGTCCAGCGCTTCGGCCATGTCTTGCCGGGTTCCGACGATCGACCCCCGGATGGTGAGTCCCTTGAGGACGATGTCGAAGATCGGCGCCGGGAAGTCGCCCGGGGGAAGTCCGTTGAACACGATCGTGCCACCGCGACGAGCCAGGCCGATAGCCTGACCGAACGCCTGCGGGTGCACGGCCGTGACCAGGACACCGTGCACTCCGCCCGTGGCCTGCTGTACTGATTCGACAACGTCAGCGGTACGGGCGTTGATGGCGACCTCGGCACCGAGTTTGGTGGCGAGTGCGAGTTTGGCGTCGTCGACATCGATCGCGACAACACGCAGACCCATCGCACGGGCATACTGAACCGCGATGTGGCCCAGCCCGCCGATACCGGAGATCGCCACCCACTGGCCGGGCCGGGTGTCGGTGACCTTCAGACCCTTGTAGACGGTGACGCCGGCGCACAGGATCGGCGCGATCTCTAGCGGGTCGGCGCCGTCGGGGATCCGCGCGGCATAGTCAGCGTTGACAAGCATGTACGTGCCGAAGCTTCCGTTCACGGAATATCCACCGTTGCGCTGACTTTCGCACAAGGTCTCCCACCCCGTCCGGCAGTATTCGCAGCGGCCACACGCCGACCACAACCAGGCGTTACCGACCTTGTCGCCGACCGCCAGGTCGACCACGCCCTCGCCAAGCGCTACGACCGTGCCATAGCCCTCATGCCCCGGCACGAACGGCGGCTGCGGCTTCACCGGCCAATCACCGTGTGCAGCATGCAGATCCGTGTGACAGACACCGGACGTCTCGAGCTTGACCAGGGCTTCGCCAAAGCCCGGTGTCGGCAATTGCATGTCGTGCACCTGCAGCGGCATGCCGAAGTCGGCGACGACGGCAGCCCGCATGGTGTCGGTGTGCCCTACCACGGTGTCGGTAGCCAGTGTCTGTGTCATTGATTCACTCCATTCGTGAGAACTGTTCCGGGATGAGGTTTTGAGCTTCCCCACGCGGGGCTGACGTTCTGGCCGGGATGAGGTGCGTGAAGCTCGTATCGCACAACACTATTGACAACCAGGGGCCGTCACATGCCCCGATCGGCCCGAGTACCGGCCCCACCCGGGTGGGTGCGAACTACCCATTCGGGCAGGGCCCCGGACGCACGAAGCCCTTGCGCAAAGACCTCACCGTGACGCCACTGACCCGCCATGATGAGTGCCGTAACCAGAAACTGTGAAGGTGGAGCAGGTGGCAACGAGCGAACATGAGAAGGACACGAACGCGGAAACCAAGCCCGAACGCCGCGGCATCATGCAGTCCCTCACCGCACTGTGTGTCCGCTACGTCGAGCGCCTGATGCCGGACCCTTACCTGTTCGCCGTCATCCTGACCGTCCTCGTCGCCACGATGGTTGCCCTTCTGGTGCAGGGCGCCACGCCCAGCGGCATGCTCAAAGCTTGGTACAGCGGCGTGTGGGGATCGCAGAACATTTTCACGTTCGCCTTCCAGATGGTGCTGATCCTCGTGACGGGCTACACGCTGGCGGAGGCGCCTGTCCTCAAACGGGCCATCGTCCACATCGCGAGTAAGCCGAACAACCAAGTCCAGGGGGCACTTCTGTGTTTCGGCGTCAGCGCCGTTCTGTCGCTGTTGAACTGGGGACTCGGCCTGGTCGCCGGTGCGCTGGTGGCGCGGCAGGTCGCGAAGCGTTTCGCCGACGCGCATTTCGGCTACCTGATCGCGGCTGCTTTCATGGGTTTCATCGTCTGGACGCAAGGGCTGTCGTCGTCCATCGCACTGGCGAACACCGACAGCGGCAGCCCGATCAACGTGATCCACAAACTGACCGGCGTCACTGTTCCGTTGAGCCAGACCATCTTCCAGCCCTACAGTTGGCTGTCGGTGATCGCGGTGCTGGCTCTGCTCGCGCTCGCGGTCTGGCGCATGGCACCGACGCAGAGCCTCGCACCCGACCCCGCCGTCTTCGAGGACGAGACTCCCCCTCCTTCGACTACCGAAGGAGGGAAGACCTTCGCCGAGTGGCTGGAAAACCTCTGGATCCTCAACGTCCTGGTGTTCGCCGCAGGCCTGGCCTACTTCGCGCTCAGTGGTTTTGCGCTGAACATTTCCTCGATGATCATGCTGTTCACGATCACCAGTGCGCTCCTGCATGGCACGCCGATCCGATTCATCCGAGCGTTCACCGGCGCCGCCAAGGTAGCCGGCCCGCTGCTGCTGCAGTATCCGCTGTACGGCGGCCTGGTCGGCCTGCTCGGTTATCAGGCGACGAAAGCCGACAAGCCGTTGCAGACGCTGCTGGCGGAGGCAGTCGTGAACGGCGCGACGGAGCACACTCTGCCGTTCCTGACCTTCGTCGGCTCGTTGATCATCAGCCTGTTCGTCCCGTCCGGTGGCGGGCACTGGGCGGTGCAAGGTCCCATCGCGGTCGATTCGGCGCTGGCGATCGGCCAGCATTCGCCGGCATATCTAGGACTGATCTCCATGGCGGTCGCGGTCGGCGAGGGTGTCGCGAACATGATCCAGCCGTTCTGGCTGCTGCCGTTGCTGGCGATCGCGAAGCTGAACGTCCGTCAGGTGATGGGTTTCACCGTCGTCGCGTTCCTGATCGGCGTGGTAGTACTGGGTGCCACCACTCTCATTGCGCCCCATGTGATCTGACGCGAGGGACGCGCTCACTCGTATTCGACGGGCAGCACACCTCGTTCGACGGCACTGACCAGTAGGGCATGGTCGGACTCCGTCTGGTCGGCGCACCGGCGGGCGAAGCCGCACAGTGCTTCGCTCACCCGGTCTGAATGCCCGAAATAGCCGGCGATCATCGACGCACCGCTGGTTCTGGCATGTCCCTTGGCCAGAAGTTGACCGACCACACTGGCGTAGCCAGTCAGCATCTTGCTGTTCAACTCGTCAAGCGGAATACGCCCCTTCATGTTTCGCAGCTGCCGGACGTAGAACTGGTGGCCGTCCACGGTGGTCCAACCCAGCAGCGGGTCGCTGACCGTCTGGAGACACTGCTGGTATTCGACGACGCGCTGCCCCTGGTGAATATGCCATGGCGATTCACCGTGCACATAGGGCGCCAGTACAGACCGCCGGGCTTGCTTGAGCTGAAGGAAGATGACGTCCTCGGGCGACGAGCCCTCCAGCAGTGCGACGTATGCGCGCAGACCGACGCTGCCGACCCCGACAACCTTCTGCGCCACGTCCAGCAGCGTGTAACCGCCGACCAGCCGACGCCAGTTCAGGGGCAAGGTCTCGAGATAGTCGTCCATCGCTTTCGCGAGCAAGGCCTCTTCCCGCGCCGGCAGCCGAGTGATCAACGGTGGCTCATCGACAATCTTTCGCTCTCCCGCGACCTCGTGAGTGAAGCGCGGCAACGCTCGGTCACCGGTGCGGCGCCGCGCCCGCTTCGCCGAGCGGGTGACAAGCCTTTCCAGAGGCCCGTCCGCTTCGGTTGCGAGACGGTCGACGCTGAGTCTGTTGAAAGCCCTGACGAACAGCGGCAGGTCGGCAAGCCGCCTCACCTCCTTGCGGTACGAGGTGACGCACGCCTCCACGGCGTCCCCACAGGCATCTTCCGACGCGTCGTTCTCGCGGCCGGCCACCCAGATGCTCGCCACCAGCCTGCGCAGGTCCCACTCCCAGCCGCCGGGGTGCGCTTCGTCGAAGTCATTCAGGTCGATGACCAGTTCTCGTTCGGGCGAGGCGTAGAACCCGAAGTTGCCCAGGTGCGCGTCACCACAAACCACCGGCATGATTCCTGTCGTCGGCAACTGCGCGACATCGTGGGCCATGACGACGGCGGCGCCACGCAGGAAACCGTACGGCGATGCCGCCATTCGTCCGACCCTGATCGGAACGAGCCGCTCGATGCGCCCCTGGTGACTTGCCTTGATCAGGTCCACAGGATCGGGCCGGCCGGCAGGCGGCGACCACCATGCCAGTGATCGCCGGGGCACCTTCTTGCGCAGCGCCCTCCCCAAGGCATACCGCTCGCCGCGCGTGGCCGGCGTCCGCAGCAGCGACCGGTACGTCTCGGTGCCGGTGCCGGTGACCACGGTGTGCCGGTCGGGAATCGCCGGATCGACAAGTGGCGGCGCGTCGTTCGTCCACGGCATATACCCGGCAGTGCGCCGGCCAAGCATGGCAAGGACTTGCAGTCCTAGTACCGCCGGCAGGTCCCGTGACCGGCCAACACACCGATTGCACTGGGAATCAACAGTGCGAAACCCCAGGGCACGGCTACCCAGAACGGCCAGAAGTAGCCGGCGCCGGTGGCGAGCCAGATCGCGAGGCACAAGAGGTTCACCACGACCCACGGCATCCACATGATCACGACCCACGTCGGAATCGATGGCCTCCGTTGTCGTTTCGGCGCACCACGCCCATCGGACCGTGGTAGGTCAGCGACGATTTCGGCGAGCTCGCCGCGGGTTTCCGCCTGGTAGAGCTGCTGCAGGCGGGTGTCGTACTCCGTCAAGGTCAGCCGTCCGTCGGTGACGGCACGGCTGAGCCGGCGGGAGACGACTTCGCGGTCGGCATCGCCGACCCGGATGTGAGTGTCCAGGGTGCCGGTCGCGGTGCTGCCGCCGGCGTTGCGCGACGCCTCGAAGAACGGGAAGTCCTCATGGTGGTGCATGGTGCAACTCCATTCGCCATAACGGTGTTATGGACATTCATAACACCGTTATGGCCTGGGGGCAAGGTTAATTCTCCGCGCCACGCCGGGGACACCGCGCGGAGCGATGGCCGACGACGGCCAGCGCGGCTGGACCGTCGGCGACCAGACGGCGCCGGTTCACTTTCCCCCAAGCGATCGATCTGCGGCACAATCGGATTGGAACATCGGCGCAGCCGTCGCGGTTGAGTCATGCACGGCGCCGGCCCGCAAAATCGGCCGACATGGATACCCTCGGATGAACCGGGCGAAACATGTTATTTGCCACACCGACGGACCGGCGCCGTCCTACTAGGTTTGGTGCGGCGGGCAGCGGAAGCGCCGATAGTATTTGGACTGTCGGCTCATGTGCGTGAGCCCCTCGGAGGTGACAATGACAAGCCAGCCAGTCCACGGAAGCGGCAATCCTGCCGCGGCGAGCTGCGCGGTCGAACAGAGCCAGATCGGCGCTGTCAGCGTGGTAGCAGTATCAGGAACGGTGGACATGCTCACCGCACCGCAGCTCGAATCCGCGCTCAGCACGGCGGCCATCGGCGCGGCCCAGGCGGTCGTCGTCGATTTGAGCGCCGTGGACTTCCTGGCCTCGGCCGGGATGGGTGTGCTGGTGGCGGCGCATGCGGAACTGGCACCGGCGGTGCGGCTCGTCATCGTCGCAGATAGCCCCACCACCAGTCGGCCGCTCAAGCTGGTCGGGATCGCTGACTTGATCGAGCTGTTCGCCACACGAGACGAAGCCCTCGCGGCTGTCACCGCCTAGAGCGGTCGTTGTCAATCGGAAGGTAGGTCGAGCGGGTCGATATGACGGAGCCGGACCAGTCGAGCAGCGGGGCACGTTTCAGCAAAACAGACGTGGTGGCAGTCCCCGAACATGCCGCATCCGTCCGTCAGGAGTTCTCCACTTGGTTGACGGGACACTTTGCGCTGGACCGGGTGAAAGCCAGCGATATCGTGCTCGCCGTCAACGAGGCGTTGGCCAACGCCGTGGAGGCCGCGTATGCCGATGCACCCGCGCCCGGTGTCATGCACGTTCGAGCCGACTTCGACCGTGAGGCGGGCCTGCTGACTGTCACTGTGACCGACGAAGGCACCTGGCGTCCAGCCGCCGCACAGCTCGCGAACTCTGCCCGGGGCCGCGGCATCCCGTTGATGCGGGCGCTGACGGACCACGCGTCGATCGAACCGACCGCTGCCGGCACCCAGGTGCGCCTGCAATGGGATGCCGTGGAAGCCGCAGCCGCCGGTGGATGACCTTCAGGGCTGCGGCAGCCGCACCACCTGAACGAAGAACTCGTCGATCTCCCGCACCGCCTTCATGAACTGATCGAGATCGACCGGCTTGGTCACGTAGGCGTTCGCATGCAGCTTGTAGCTGCGCAGGATGTCCTCCTCGGCGGCGGACGTGGTGAGGACGACGACCGGTATGTGACACAGGTCGGCGTCGGACTTGATCGCCTCCAGCAACTGCCGGCCGTCGTACCTCGGCAGATTCAGGTCGAGCAGGATGAGGTCCGGAGTCGGCGCGTTCGCATGGATACCGCGCCGGTAGAGAAAATCCAGACCTTCCTGACCGTCGCGGGCGACATGCAGAGTGTTCTTGATCTTGTTGTCCGCGAACGCTTCACGGGTTATCAACTCGTCCCCCGGATCGTCCTCGACCAGCAGGATGTCGACCACTCGGCCGGCTGACGACGCGCTCATGGATGACTTCCCTCCGGTTGGTCTGATGCGATGACGTTCGGTTCGGTGGTCGGCGTGGCCGGCAACGTGAACACGAACCGGGTGCCGTCGGTGTACGACGTGTCGATCCCGATGCTGCCGCCGTGATATTCGACGATCTTCTTGCACAGCGCCAAGCCGATGCCGGTACCGCTGTAGGCATCGCGGCCGTGCAATCGCTGAAAGATGACAAACACCTTGTCCACAAACTCCTCGGCAATTCCGATCCCGTTGTCCGTCACCGTGAATACCCAGTTGTCGGCGTCCTCACCCGTGCCAGATCGACAGTCGATGGCAATCCGAGGTGCTTGGCCCTCTCGCCGGAACTTCACCGCGTTACCGATGAGGTTCTGCCACAGCATTGTGAGCAGGGTGGGGTCGCCGTCGACCCGCGGTAGGCCGGCGGGCGGCAGCAACACTTCAGCTCCCGATTCCGCGATGGAGGTCGCAAGGTTCTGCATGGCCGACGCGACAGTTTCGCCCAGGTCGACCTCTGTGTTGGCGGCGTTGATCCGGCCGACACGGGAGAAGGTGAGCAGGTCGTTGATCAGCACCTGCATGCGCTTTGCGCCGTCGACGGCGAAGTTGATGTATTCGATCCCGCGCTCGTCGAGCTGGTCGCCGTACCGCTTCTCGAGCAGCTGGCAGAAAGACGCAACCTTGCGTAGCGGCTCTTGCAGATCGTGCGAAGCGACGTAGGCGAACTGCTCGAGCTCGGCGTTCGATCGACGCAGCTCTTCGGCTTGTTCGTCGAGGGCAAGGCGGGCGAACTGGGAGGCCTCGAGTTCCTCGACGATGCGCTGCCGCATCTCCTCGACATCGCCGGCGATAGCGCGAATGTCAGTGGGCCCCTGGGGAACTATGCGCTCATCGAAGTTGCCCTGCGTGATCCGGCGGCATGCCGCAGCGAGGGCACCCAATGGGCGGGTTACCGAACTCCGCACCAGCACCGCCAGAACCACCGCCATGACGACGAACGCGCCGACCATGGTGGCCAGCACTCGGTCGCGCCACTGGCGTATCGACGCCAACTGCGCGGTGTCGGCATCGCGCGCCTGTTCCAGGTGCCGGTTCTGTGCATCGAACAGCACGCGTAGGTTGTCGAACGCTTTCTTGCCGTCCTCGTTGGTACGGCTGTCCACGACGGTTGGATGCCCCACAATGACGCTGGCGATCAACGGCTGGGCATAGTTGCTGCGCCAGGTGGCAGCGGCTCGTTCGATCGCATCAAGGTCGGCGATCAGCGCATCGCGACCGCGGAGCATTCTCCGAATATCCTGCGCTGCAGCAGTTTCAGCGTGCTGTCCGCCCGCATACGGCGCCAGGAATTGGCTGTCGGCGGCGCTCGCGTAGCCGCGGACCGCGGTCTCTTGGTCTCGCAGTCCGGCTTGTAATCGGTAGGCCGCCACGCGCGCCGGTTGCAGGTGCTCGATCAGTTCACCCGAAACCGTGTCCGTCTGGTTCATCAGGAGGGCACCGCCGACGGCGCCGGAGAGGACCACCACGCCCATCGCCGAGAGAACCAGGTTCTGCCAGCCCTGCACTGTCAACTTCATGATGCCGAGCGCTCCACTCGAATGACGGCGATGTCGTCGGTGAGACCGCCGAAGGGCTCGGCCCGCGTCGCCGCCTCGCCGATCAGCGCTTTGACGAACTCGGTCCCGGGCAGGCGGGCCAGTGAGCGGGCCGTCGCCAGCAGCCCGGGTTCCCCGAGACGTTCGCCGGCGGCCCCTGCGGGTCCCTCGAACAGTCCGTCCGTCAGCAACATCAAACCGTCACCCGGTCGCAACTGGAGCCGGTTGACTGGCCATTCGGTGGCGCCGAGTCCCAGCGCCGGGCCGGCGGCCGGCTCCAGCCAGTCGACGGTACCTGCGCCTGCGCCGTGCATGAGCAGCCCGGGATGTCCCGCCCGCACCACGTCGTACTGCCCCGTATCGGGTGCCAGTGCCACACTGAGCAGGGTCGCGAAGGTGCCGCGGCTGGGACGCTCGGTGGTGAGGATCCGGTCGAGCTGACGCATCCGCTCATTGCCGCGCAGACCGGCGAAAGTCAGTGCGCGCCAGCCGATTCGCAGCGCAACGCCCAACGCGGCTTCGTCGGGCCCGTGGCCGGCCACGTCACCGATCATCACGTGGACGGTGCGGTCCGGGGTCTGCACAACATCGTAAAAGTCGCCCCCGATCAGGGCGTCACGCCTGCTCGGCAACGACTGCGTGACGATCTCGACGCCGGGACTGTCCAGAAGTAGCGGAGAGGGCAGCAGGCCCCGTTCCAGCCGGGCATTCTCCTGAGCGCGCAGTCGACTGGCGTGCAGGTCCACCGCCGTGACCTCGGCACGCTTGCGTTCGATCGCATAGAGCACCGCACGACGCAGCGTGTCGGGGTCCACGCGGCCCTTCACCAGGTAGTCCTGAGCACCGGACGCCATGGCGGAAACGCCGAAATGCTCGTCGTTCAGACCGGTGAGAACGACAATCGGCAGGCTCGGGGCCAGCGCACCCAATCGATCGAGGGCGTCGACACCGCCGGCGTCGGGCAGGTGCAGGTCGAGCAGCACGCAATCCGGACGGACGGTCTCGAGCGTGGTCGCCGCTTGGGTCAGCGTAGGAGCCCAGTGAAAGTCGATGTCGATCGCGGCATCAGCGATCAGCTCTTCGACCAGGAGGGCATCGCCGCGATCGTCCTCGACCAACAGCAGCGACAGCGGCCGCTCCGCGGTGGGTCCCACTCGGGGAGAAATGGAGCGGTTCATCCGCGGCTCTGCCGGCATGGACAAGTGGTCACATCCTTCGCCAAGGGGCCACCTACGTCGCGCTGACCTTCTTGTTTCGCTGTGTTTACCGCTGCGGACGTTACCAGTTGGTCCCACGGCGCTTGGACCATTGACGCGCGCCGCGCGTCGCCGGCCCCTGCCCCGAGTTACTCCAACTTCTCCCGTAGCTGCGCCAGGGTTTTCGCCAGTAGGCGTGACACGTGCATCTGGGAGATGCCCACCTTCGCGGCGATCTGTGACTGCGTCATCGACTCGAAGAATCGCAGCACCAGCACGGTCCGCTCGCGCTCCGGCAGTTCGGCCAGCAGCGGCCGGAGCGCCTCGCGATACTCGACCTTCTCCAGGCCGGGGTCGACGTCGCCCAGCGTCTCAGCAAGAGATGGGCGCTCCTCGCTACCCGCAGCACCGTCGATCGAGGTGGTCTTGTAGGAGCTCCCGGCCATCAGACCGTCCAACACCTCATCCCGATCGATATCCAGCTCTGCGGCCAATTCAGACGCAGTGGGCGCGCGCCCGAGGCGTTGCGACATTTCGGCGGTAGCCGACCCGATCTGCAGATGCAGCTCTTTCATCCGTCGCGGGACCTTTACCGACCAGCTGTTGTCACGGAAGTGGCGGCGGAGCTCTCCCATGATCGTGGGGACCGCGAAAGACGCGAAGTCCGAACCCATCTCGACGTCGAATCGCTTCACCGCGTTGATGAGGCCGATGCGCGCGACCTGCAGCAGATCATCGCGGGCTTCGCCTTTGCCCTCGAAGCGCCGCGCAATGTGGTCGGCCAACGGCAAACAGCGCTCGATGATCGCGTCCCGCTGCTCGAGGTATTCAGCTGAGTCCTCGGTGGCGTTCCGGAGCTGACGGAACATCTCGAGAACGTCCGCATACTCCGCCGTCACCGCTGCAGACTCACTCGTCTCGAGGTCAACGAAACACCCAGCACCTGGGTGCCGTCGATAGCCTGCTCGTCGGCGAAAGTCGATACCTCATCAGTCAGCGAGTTGAGCACATGCCAACTGAAGGTGTCCGGCTTGACCACCGCACTGCCGCGATTGTCATCAGCCGCACAGCGCGCCGAAGCGCGAATTACGACAGCATCATTCACCGGATCGACGACCACCCGAAGGCTCGACCCCGGCACCGCGGCGCGGATCAGGCCGGTACACGCCTCATCGACCGCCAGCCGGATATCGGAGATGGCGTCCAGATCGAAATCTTCGAAGGCGGCAACGGCTGCCACGAGCGTCCGCAGGACGGCCAGGCTTTCCGGAGACGCCGCAACGATCAACTCAACCGAGCGCTCACTCGACGCCATGTCGCCCTGCCCCACTGCTTCAACCACGTATACCCTCCAGCGTCCCCGTGCAGGCCACTCCACGTCGCACTTTGTGTACCCATTGTCCACGGCTGCTCAAACGAACGTGCATCGCCCGCCGCCACCCCTTCTCGACGGGGTCGATGCCCGCAGATACACGACCGCATCAGCACGCTTCGCTGCCTGCACAGCTGTTCGATTCATCCTGCGTCGCAGGCCATTTCGCTTACCGGCAACGATTCTCGACCGCCAAGGTGACCTCATCGCCACGCGCTCGGCTAGTACCAGTAGCGGCGGCCGGCGATCGGCCGTCCGGTCGCCCCCAGCAGCCAAAAAACCGCACCCACCACCAGCACAACAACGCCGGCCACCCACAAGGGGTAGATATTGAGGATCAGCCCAAGAGCGAGCAATACAGCTCCGACCAGAATCATGGTGCCTCTTTCCGTTGTGGGCAGCGCACGCACCTCGTCGCGGTACCTGCCCCGTCTGACCCATGTCGGTCAGCCGGCAGTCCTTCCTTACCCACGAGCATCGCCTGCCCAAACATTTCGGATCCGACCACCGGAATGTGCTGTGGGGCATCCGTATCCATGTGGCGTAGATCGCAGTAGTGACCGTTTGACGTTCGCCAGGGCTGGGAATTCTCGGCAGGCGTGGGGAACGCTTCTCCGTGCATCAATCCGATCCGCCAGCGGAAGGGTAGCCATGAGCGAGAACAACAAGTCCGGACCCGAGGAAGCCGTCCGGGGTGTCGTCGAAGGGGCGAAGGGTAAGGCCAAGGAAGTCATCGGCACCGTAGTTGGCCGTGACGACCTGGTTCGCGAAGGCCAGGCCCAACAGGATAAAGCAGACGGGCAGCGCGCGGCGGCCAGGAAGGAAGCCGAGGCCGAAGCGGCGCGCGCCGGGGCGAAAGCCGCTGAGGCGCGGGAACGCGCAGAACAGCAAAACTAGAAGAGCGCAAAGCACACGGCCCAGTCCAGCGCAATGCTGGACTGGGCCGCTCTTTGCGCGGACGGATGCGAAACCATTTGCAATGTAACGCTTTCCGGTGATCACGGGACAGAAAGCACTCGCCCCACCGCATGTCGTCAGAGGGTTTTGCTGGCCGATGGAGTGGGTAACCGGGAAGTTAGCTGACGCACTCGCGCGTTGCCCGACTCGAAGGAACCAGGGATGACACTCGAACTGATGGCGGCGCCACGAAGTGCAGACGAGACAGCGACAGCCGGTGAGCGAGTGGCCGACAGGGCCGCGACACCCGGCGTGACCGCCCATTTGCCGGTACTGCTGGTGGGGTTGCGCTGGTTGTTCGATACCGAACAACCCGCTGGTGCAGTGCAGTGTCCCGCCGGAGACAGCCTGCCTTCGGTGGGCGGGCGGGCTTTCCGCTTCATCCCGGCGGACCGCGACGGCCGGGCGGCCCTGGGCATAGCGGTGACCACCGGCATCGCCGGCGACGCAATCGGGGGTCACGAGGCGGCTGACTTCATCGATCTCCTCGAGGGCATGGGCGAAGAGGTTCTTGCCATCAACTCCGTCGCGGCAGGATCGTTCTACGTGCTGACCTTGGCGCGGCCGGCCCATCCGACGTTGCGAAGCGCAGTTGTGCGCCATCGCGCGCAATACCTCGAAGACTGCACCGCCTCACCATTCGGACCGGCGCGACCCGTCAGTGCCGTCGCCGCCGTGAGCGCAAGGGACCTGCAGCGACGGGCGGCCATGAGCGCTGGCGAACAGGGCAGCGAGCAATCAGCCGACGATGCCGGTGGCGTGCACTGGATGGACCGCTTCGGCGGTCCGACGACCATCGCGGCCACCGGCGCCGAGCTGTGTCTGGCGATGCAGGCCTAACGCAGGTCGCAGCGTCCGGCGCAGGATTAACCAGCAGGCCTCAGCCCCGCGGCAGCCGGACCACCTGGACAAAGAAGTCATCGATCTGGCGCACCGCACTCAAGAACTGTTCGAGATCGACAGGCTTGGTCACGTAGGCATTCGCATGCAGTTTGTAGCTGCGCAAGATGTCGTCCTGCGCCGACGACGTGGTGAGCACGACGATGGGTATGTCGCACAGTTCGATGTCCGACTTGACCTTCTCGAGCAACTGCCGTCCGTCATACTTCGGCAGATTCAAGTCGAGCAGAATCAGGTCCGGTCGCGGCGCATCCGCATGGGCACCGCGTCGATACAGGAAGTCCAAGCCCTCCTCGCCATCGCGGGCGACATGCAGAACGTTCTTGATCTTGTTGTCTGCAAAGGCTTCCCGGGTGATCAATTCGTCCCCCGGATCATCCTCGATCAACAAGATGTCGATCGCCCTGCTGTCGCGCGGCACTGTCACGTGCACACCTTCCCAACCCATACGTAGATGACGTTCGGTCCATCGTCCGGCCGCGCCGGGAACACGGCGGGTTCGGCCTTCCTTCTGCGGCGCCTGCCGACAGTCTCCTGCCGTGGCACGCGTCCCCGACCAGAGTCAGTTTACATTGTAAACAGGGGTGCTGTCCGCCAGGTTGCGGTGGCTCGCCTGGTCAGCGCCGCGGCAAATACGATTCGAGCCGATCCAGCAGCGCTTCGAGAGCTTCCTCGAACTCGGCTGCGCCGTGATCTTCCGACAGCAAGGTTTGCAGTCGCCGCAGCTGCGGATAGTCCGACAGCCTGGCCTTGGGGCGTTCGACTTCGTCAAGGACCGCCTCGGCGGGGCTCAACTGGGCGCCGCGGGCAGACACCTCCAACAACAGCTGTCCCAGCAAGAACGTGGTGTACGCCCGATACGCCGCCACGGCCGCGACGTCGTCGAACCCATACGAGAGCAGGGTGTCCAGGAAGCTCTCCATCCAGCGCATACTGCGCAGCGGTGGGCGCACCCACGGCGCCTCAGGCGCCTGGGTGGCCACCAGCGGAAAGACCTCGGGGTGCTGCAGCGCAATCTGACGCACGCCGTGGCCAAGGCGGATCAGATAGTCCTGCCAGCCGTCTTCCTGCCTACGAGCCGCCAGCTGGTCAGCGTACAAGCGGTCGATGACATGGTCGACCACGCCGGTCAGCAGATCCCCTCTGCTGTGCACGTACCGGTACAGCGCCATCGCCTCCACACCGCACGCGGCGCCCAACCGGCGCATGGTGAGCTTCTCCAGCCCATGCTGGTCAATGAACGCGATCGCGGTGTCCAAGATGTACTCGCGGGTCAACGACGCCGGGTGGCCGTCGCGCACCGCATGACCGGGCACTCCATCAGAGCCGCCCGAGCCCGCTGAGGCGACATCAGAGTCATTCAATCCCGACAACTCGCCCGACCTCCCAGCACTCGTGACATACCGCCCCCACGCTAGCTGCAGAAGGCAACGAAACAGCGGAGTGTCACCGCGTGCAGCGTGCTTGTTTCAGGAACAGGTCCGAAACACCTTCAGGGCGCGGCCGTCGACCGTGACGGTGGCCTCCGCCGCCAGCGGCGTTGCCTCGTCATCAACGGTCGCCAGACCACTGGCGGTATCGAGAAGTAGCTGCCATCTCGAACCGAATTGCCCTGTCGGCAGCGTGAATTCGATGGCTTTGTCGTGGGCGTTGAAACACAACACAAACGAGTCGTCGACGACCCGCTGCCCGCGTTCGTCCAGGTCCGGGATGCCTTGTCCATTGAGGTAGACCGCAACGGACTTGCCGAAGGCGGTGTTCCAATCGTCGTCGGTCATTTCCGAGCCGCTGGGGGTGAAGAAGGCGACGTCCGGCACGTCCTGCGATCCCCGGGCGCGCACCGGCCGACCGGTGAAGAAGCGGCGACGCCGGAAAACCGGATGCGCCGTCCGGATTGCGGCGACGGCGCCGGCGAACGCGATCAACTCGGTGTCGGCGGATTCCCAGTCGATCCACGTCATTTCATTGTCTTGGCAGTACCCGTTGTTGTTGCCGCCTTGGGTGCGGCCCAGTTCGTCGCCGTGACAGATCATGGGCACGCCCTGACTCAGGAGGGTTGTGGCCAGGAAATTGCGTTGCTGGCGTCGACGCAGAGTCTCGATGTCCGGATCGTCGGTCGGGCCTTCCACACCGCAGTTCCAGGACCGGTTGTTCGATTCGCCATCGGTGTTGTCGTCACCGTTGGCCTCGTTGTGTTTCTCGTTGTAGGAAACCAGGTCCCGCAGCGTGAAGCCGTCATGGGCGGTGACGAAATTGATCGAGGCGACCGGCCGGCGCGAGGTGTGCTCATACAGGTCCGCCGACCCCGTCAGGCGCGAGGCGAACTCGCCGAGCGTGGACTCCTCACCACGCCAGAAGTCACGTACGGCGTCGCGGTATTTGCCGTTCCATTCCGTCCACTGCGGCGGGAAGTTCCCGACCTGATAGCCACCAGGCCCGACATCCCATGGCTCGGCGATCAACTTGACCTGGCTGATGACCGGATCCTGCTGGACCATTTCGAAGAACGTCGAGAGCCGGTCCACGTCGTAGAACTCCCGCGCCAGCGTCGACGCCAGATCGAAGCGGAAGCCATCGACGTGCATCTCGGTCACCCAGTACCGCAACGAATCCATGATGAGTTGCAGCGCGTGCGGATGACCGGCATTGAGACTGTTGCCCGTACCCGTGTAGTCCATGTAGAACTTCTGGTCCCCGTCGACCAGTCGGTAGTAAGCGGCGTTGTCGATGCCCCGGAAGGACAGCGTCGGGCCCAGATGGTTGCCTTCCGCGGTGTGGTTGTAGACCACATCGAGGATCACTTCGATGTCCGCTTGGTGCAGGGCGCGGACCATGGCCTTGAATTCTTGGACCTGCCCACCGGCGGTCACCCCGGAGGTGTACTTGGGATCTGGCGCGAAGAACCCGATCGTGTTGTATCCCCAGTAATTCGACAACCCTTTGTCGATCAGCACGGAGTCGTTGGCGAAGTGGTGCACCGGCATCAACTCGACGGCAGTGACACCGAGGCCCTTCAAGTGGTCGATGATCGCGGGATGTGCGACACCCGCGTAAGAGCCGCGGTCGCGCTCTGGAACGTCGGGGTGAAGCTGCGTGAGCCCCTTCACGTGGGTCTCGTAGATCACCGAGTCCGTGTATGCATGCTGCGGGGGCCGGTCGTTACCCCAGTCGAAGTACGGGTTGATCACCACCGCCTTGGGCATGCCGGCAGCAGAATCCTCGTCGTTCCGGCTGTCTTCGTCGCCGAAGTTGTACGCGAAAAGCGTTTGGCCCCAGAGAAATACACCGTCGATCGCCTTGGCATAGGGATCGATGAGCAGCTTGTTCGGGTTGCAGCGCTGCCCCGCAGCCGGATCGTACGGCCCATGGACCCGATAGCCGTAGCGCTGCCCGGGTACGACATCGGGGAGGAAACCGTGCCAGATGAATCCGTCGACTTCCGGCAGCACCACCCGAGTTTCGGCACCGTCGTCGTCGAACAGGCACAGCTCGACACGCTCCGCAGCCTCACTGAAGACTGCGAAGTTGGTTCCCACCCCGTCATAGGTGGCTCCGAGCGGGTACGCCTTGCCCGGCCACACCTCGGTACGATCGGTCCCGCTGTCCGTCAAATTGACCGACTCCGCCATGCACATTCCTTCGAGTCGAATGATCGGGCGCAACACCCGCAATCAATGAAGGTGTACCAGAGATAGCCCCGATCGGCTCCTTCCAATCATTCCTGCGCGCGGTTGGTTTGACCGTGCATCGACTCGGGTACCTGTAAGCCGCCGGCTGTGACGAACACGTCAACGCCCTGAGCGAGGAGCGCAGCACATGATCATCTTGGGCATTGTCTTGCTTGTCCTGGGATACGCCTTGGGAGTACCGATTCTGGAGACCATCGGTGGAATCCTGGTCGTGATCGGTGCGGTCCTGTGGATCTTGGGCGCCGTTGGGCGGCCGGTCGCAGGACGCAAGGTGTGGTTCTAGCCGGGCCCGTAACCAGGCCGTCCACACCGCGGGCGTTGTGGTGACGCGGGCCGGCGCCGACGCCAGGGGGCGGCCCACCGGCGAGGCGAAAGACGTTGGGATGGCGGATGATGCCGGCCGGACGGCTCACCACGAGATGGTGGCGCGGCCCCACGGCGCGGATGAGGAACCGATCGCTGCCGCCGAAGCCGTGGCTGCGGAGATGAAAACCGACACGAGTCCCCACGGAGAACCAGGCCGTCGGTTTGACCGGCATGCGCCCTTCTTTGTCGGGATGACGGCAGCGGCCGGCGTTGCCGTGACGTACGCCGCCGTGCACATGTTGGTTGCGGCACAGTCGGTGCTGGTCCTGATCGGGGTGGCGTTCTTCCTGGCGCTGGGATTGGAACCCGCTGTCTCGTGGTTCGTCAACCATCACTTACCGCGCTGGCTCGCCACCACAACCGTTTTCATCATTTTTCTCGCCTTGCTGGCTGCCTTCGTGGCGGCCGCCATTCCTCCGCTCTCGCAGCAAGCCACCCAACTGATCCATCAGGCGCCGCACTACATACAACAAGCCCAGAGTCACTCGTCGACGATCGGAAAGCTCAACGACCGCTTCCATATTCAGCAGCGGATCACCGACACGATGAACGGATCGGGCGGCTCGATACTCAACGAGATCGTCACCGCCAGCTCGGCGGCATTCGCCGCATTGGCCGACGTGCTCATCGTCATCGTGCTCACCGTCTACTTCCTGATCGACTTTCCCCGCATCCGCGCGACGCTGTATCGCCTTGTCCCCCAGACCCGTCGACCGCGGGCGATTCTCATCGGGGACGAGATGTTCGCCAAAGTCGGCGCCTACGTGCTGGGCAATGTGGCGATATCCGCGATCGCCGCGGTGGCCACGGCGGTGTGGCTGACCGCCTTCGGGGTGCCGTATCCGCTGCTGCTCGGCATCTTCGTCGGACTGCTCGATCTGGTGCCGGTCGTGGGCTCGACGATCGCCGGTGTGGTGGTGGCGGCGGTGGCTCTGACGGTATCTCTACCCGTATGTATCTCAACCGCAGTATTTTTCGTGGTGTTCCGAGCACTCGAGGACTACCTGCTGGTCCCCCGTATCATCGGGCACGCGGTCAAGGTGCCCGCGTTGGTCACCGTGGTGGCAGTTCTCGTCGGAGGCGCATTGCTCGGGATCGTCGGGGCGTTGGTGGCCATCCCCATTGCCGCCGCAGTGCAACTGATCGCGAACGAGGTGCTGTTCCCGCGTCTCGACGACACCTGACGACCAGGGCCCCTTGGCCCACAGGAAACACTCGCCGTTGTGTCGACCGCATCGAACCTGCAGCGATGTCCGGCAGGTCACAGCACCGCTGCGTTTCGTCACCCGCCAGGACGGAAATCCCCAAACCAGGGCGCGGCATACAGACGCCGCTCCTGAAGCAATCCGTCCATTCATCAGTAGCGGAAAGGCAGACATGACCGAGAACAAGAACACCGGACCCGAGGAAGCCGTACGCGGCGTGGTGGAAGGTGTGAAGGGTAAAGCGAAGGAAGTCATCGGCACCGTGACAGGCCGCGACGACGTCGTGCGCGAGGGTCAGGCCCAGCAGGACAAGGCCGACGCGCAACGCGACGCCGCAAAAAAGGAAGCAGAGGCCGATGCGGCGCGCGCCGGCGCCGAAGGTGCCGAGCGGCGACAGCAGGCCGAACAGCGGCGCTGACTGAGTACCGACGAGAGGCCCAGCCCAGTTCATCCGGCTGGGCCTCTCGCGCGTCGGAACCCAGATGTGGGGACGGCATCGCCGCCAATGGACCTGGGGCGCGAGCCTGCGGCAGCAGCTACCCTGCAGAAGTCCGGCCCGAACATTCTTGGGAGTGAACCGATGTCAACGCTCTTCACACCGCTCACGCTGCGCGATGTGACGTTCGCTCACCGGGCGTGGATGTCGCCCATGATGCAATTCTCCGCCGTTGCCGAGGGACCGGAAGCCGGTACCCCGACCGACTGGCACCTGCAGCACTTCGGTTCGCGGGTCGTCGGCGGCGTCGCGCTGGCGATGGTCGAAGCCACGTCCGTGGACCCCGTCGGCCGCAGCAGTATCTACGACCTCGGTTTGTGGAACGACCGGCAGATCCCGGCGTTCCAGCGCTTGACCCGCTTCATCACTTCCCATGGCTCGGTGCCGGGCATTCAGATCGTGCATGGCGGCCGCAAGGCATCCACCGGTCGGCCTTGGCCTGACCCCATCCGAACCCCCGAGTCCTGGATGACGCTGGGCCCCAGCGCAATTCCGTTCGGTTATCGGCCCGTTCCCGCCGAGCTCGACGTCAACGACATCGACCGAGTCGTGGCAAGCTTCGCCGACTCCGCCCGACGCGCTGCAGAAGCCGGCTTCCAGGTCCTCGAGATCCACGGCGCGCATGGCTATCTCATCCACCAGTTCCTGTCTCCGCAGTCGAACACGCGGACCGATGCGTACGGCGGTTCGCTCGATAACCGAATGCGATTCGCGCTGCAGGTCACTGAAGCTGTTCGCGCCGCGTGGCCTGAGCACCTGCCGTTGTTCTTTCGGGTTTCAGCCACTGACTGGCTCGCCGGAGACACCGACGACCCGCGCCCCGGCTGGACCGTCGCCGATACGGTCGCTCTCGCCACCCGTCTGAAGCAGGCCGGTGTCGACCTCATTGACGTCTCCACCGGCGGAGCCGTCCCCGACGCACGGATTCCGGTGGCCCCCAGTTATCAGGTGCCATTCGCGAAACGGGTCCACGTTGAGGCAGACATCCCAACCGCCGCAGTCGGATTGATCACAGAGGCCGAACAAGCCGAAGCGATCGTCTCCGGCGGCGAGGCTGATGCCGTCTTCGTGGCCCGTGCCCTGCTACGCAATCCCAACTGGGTTCGCGATGCCGCTCAACACGTCGGGGTCTCGCTGCCATACCCGCCCCAGTACTCACGGGCATTCCGATGACACCCCGAGGCGGCCAGGCTCGGCTGCCGGCACTGTGAGCCAACCTTGCCCAGGTGCCGGCCGGAGCGTCAGTCGACAAGCTTGGTCAAGCAGTACACCCGCTGCGGGGACGTGAACACCATCGCCTTCGCCGCAGTGGCACAGGCCGTTTCATCGACGCTGCCGTCGACGCGCTGGGTCACTTTGAATACGCCTGTGTGCGAGTTCGCGACAGTCGGAGCCTGCGCGCAATCGATGTTCCTGATGCTCTTGCCCGTGAGGTCCAGCGCGTAGCAGTCCCCCTCATGCAGGTTCAGCGCGAAGCACAAGGTCGCGGCCTTGGGGTCATCCTGATTGCTGGTGGCGTAGAAGTACGGGCCTTCCGACGGCGCCTTGCCATCCGGACACAGACCCTTCGCCGTCTCGCCCGCCAATTCGTAGACGGCATCCGATGATTCGCAGCTGGTCGAGGTGAAGTGGAACTTCTCGTAGTCGGCGGTGGTGACGCACTGCCCCGACTTCAGCTGAGCGCCGAAGCCGTTGGTGTGCAGTCCTTTACGGACCACGTTGGATACCCCGCCGACCAGTGCGAGCAACAGCACCACACCCACAATCCACATCCACGGCTTGAGCCCTGACTTGCGCGGCGGCGGCGGATAACCCGGCAGCGGGGTTGACGGACCGTAGTACGGCTGCTGGCCGGCCCAGGGTGGCGGGGTCGGCGCCGGCCAACCGGGCTGCGGTTGCCACGCCGGTGCTGGGTTCGGTGGGCCCGGTGGGCCGACCGACGGTCCCTGCTGCGGATCGCCCCACGGGCCTTGGTGCGGTGGTGGTTGCGTCACGGGCGGTCAGTTCGGGGCCGAGGTGCAGAGGATGCCGTGAGCCGCCTTGACGAGCGCACCGGCAGGGCCCGCGTCGGCCCCGTACTGCCCGGCCAACGCACCGACGACGTCGGGCCGCGACTGCCCGCTGAACGCCATTTGACAAGCCTGCAGGCCGGCCTGCATGACCGCGTCGTCATCGCCGGGGAAGCCCGCGTTGCGGGCCTGGTTGATGAACCGCTGCTGTTCCGGCGTAAACGGCATCGGCCACGCCGACGCGGGACCCGCAGCGGCCACGGACAGCGCGGCGGCCGCGGCAAGGGCGCCACCAGCCAGACGAATTTTTGCGATCATCTCTCCCCCAGGTGTCTGACTCCCACGGGTCGCGGGACGTCAACATGAATGAGCGTAAATGTCCCCCGCGGGCCCCACCAGTGCCGCACCCGCCCGCCGAACGACAACGCCGGTCCGGCCGCATCTGGCTGGACCCAGGCCCTGCGCGGAAAATGCCGCGCCCGTGGACTATTGGAGTGGAAGCTCGACTCCACGGTCGTGCGCCGGCCGCGGGTCGAAGATTCGTCGATCAGCCTCGTCGATTCGCACGTCGTTGATGCTCGCCTCGCGGCGTTCCATCAAGCCATTCACATCGAACTGCCACAGCTCATTGCCGTAGCTGCGCCGCCATTGGCCGGCGGCGTCGTGGCATTCGTACTGGAATTGCACGGCGATACGGTTCTCGTGGAACCCCCATAACGTCTTGCGCAGGGCGTAGTCGAGCTCTCGCTCCCACTTGGCGGTCAGGAACTGGACGATCTCCTCGCGACCAGTGACGAACGCGTCGCGGTTACGCCAAGCCGAGTCGGGCGTGTAGGCCAGTGCGACACGCTGCGGATCGCGTGTGTTCCACGCGTCCTCGGCTGCCTGCACCTTCTGGAGTGCGGTTTCTCTGGTGAACGGCGGGACCGGCGGGCGTAGATCGCTCATGATTTCTCTTCTCCTCGAATCGAGAACGTGCGTTCTCTACATGACTCGACTAGCGTAGGGAACGCACGTTCTCAATGTCAAGGAGTGATCTCGATGCCGGCGCCGATCAGCGACGAACAGAAGTCCCGCGACCGGGAGGCGCTGCTTGATGCCGCCGAAGCGCTCTTCTACGAGCGTGGCATCCAGACCGTCGGGATGGACGACATCCGCGCCACGGCGGGTATCGCCCTGAAACGAATCTACGGGCTCTTCTCAACCAAGGAAGACCTCGTTGTCGCCGTCCTGCAACGTCGCGACAGGAGGTGGAGAGGCAACCTGACCGACTACGTAGAGCGGCGCCAGGACCCGCAAGAACGCGTACTGGCAGTCTTCGACTGGCTTGAGCAATGGTTCACCGAGCCTGATTTCCGCGGTTGCGCCTGGGTCAACGCCTTCGGCGAACTGGGTGCTACCTCGCCGGCAATCCTGACCGAGGTACGCGCCCACAAACAGGCATTCCATGAACAGCTGGCCGCATGGGTCACGGCCGCCACCGACGCACCGGCCGAACCGGTGTACCTCTTGGCCGAAGGTGCGATCGTGACCGCCGCCATCACGGGAGATGCCGAGCCAGCGCGTCGCGCTCGGGAGGCGACAAAAATCCTGATCACGTGACCGGCATTCGGCTGGTCACGCGAACGTCAGAACGGCCGGCTGTTCGCCTGCCATTTGGCCGATTCCGGTCGCGGGCCGAAGCGCTCGACGTAGCGGTCGTGCATGTGCGACTGTTTCTGCCGCAGGACTTCGTCGATCAGGTTGGGGTCGAGTCTGTGCTGGCTCAGGCGGTAGCGACGCCAGACTTTATTGAGCACGAACGCCATCACGAGAGCCCAGAAGTAGATCGGCAGCGTCATTTCGGAGTGCACATACACCGATGCCGGCAGCAGCCACAGCGGAGCCAGCACAAAGATCGGCGGGATCGCGTATCGAATCATGTGCCGGCGGACGGCCCCCTCGCCAGTCAGGTCATCACGAACCCAATCCTGCAAATGGTCCGGTAATCGGTGTCCGTAGGCATAGCTGATGCGCTGCCAGAACGTCGGACTGTCGGCGGCCATGACGACTCCCTTGGCTGATCGGATCGACGAGCACCATTCGATTAGTACCCTAATAGTTAGGACGCTATCAGTTAGCCTCCTATTCCTCGATGGCAGGGAAATCTGACTAGGGCGATGCCGACCACCTCCGTCAGACATGACGGGCACAAACTGTTAGGGCCCTAGCTGGTAATAAACTGACCAGCATGTCCGCTATGTCCGAAGACGTCGACCCCCTGGCCCTCGAACGGCAGGTCTGCTTCGCGCTGGCCATCACCAACCGGGCAGTACTTGCCATCTACCGGCCGCTACTCGAACCGCTCGGGCTGACACATCCGCAATACCTGGTCCTGCTGGCGTTGTGGGACAACGCGAAATCCAAGCAGGACCCGTTGACCGTCAAACAGATCGCCGCGCTGCTGCAGATGGACTCGGCCACGGTGTCGCCGATGCTCAAACGCCTCGAGGCCCTGGAGCTGATCCGCCGCACACGCAGCGCCACCGACGAACGCACCACCCACATCACGCTGACACCGAAAGGTGTCGCCCTACGTCGCCGTGCCCTGAAGATTCCACCGGCGGTTGTCGAGCAACTCGGCGTGGACCTCGCCGAGTTGGAACGTCTTCACTCGGTGCTCACCAGAATCAACGCCGCCGCGGTTGCGGCCGGCACGCTGACGTCGAATCCCGTTTAACCGCAGGCAATGTCGACAGTGCTGGCGCAAGGTAGCCGTCGAGAAATGGCCGGCATCATCGATGGCGGGACGCCACACCCGCGGTCGAAAAGCCCGGCCGGCTGGCCACGGGGACGAATCCCGGTTCTCCGTGAAGGAGCACATTGACTTCGCTTGGACCGGATACCGGGTACTCGCTGTCGGAACCCTCGAATTTGATCGCGTCGATGTCATAACCGAGGTAGACAGTCACCCGCACCACCGAAGGTGGCCCGAAAAGCAACAGGCGGTCCGGATTGTGCCGATACCCCAGGGCAAAGACACCACTCGCGACGTTGAGTTCGCCGTCAAACGCCCGCACCCCAAGGCGGCAGTTATCTGCGCCCGCGAACACCCGCACCAGTACCGGGCGGCCCACAACGTCGCATTCGTGATCGCTCATGGTGTGTACCCACAGCGCATCCTGCACCCCGGCCGCCTGACAATCGTGATCAGCGTGCACGTAGACCCCCGAATTCCCCTTGGCGCCAACATCTTCGATCACCAAGACGCAGCCATCCGGCGTAATCTGCGTATTGCACAGCAAGGTGTTGGATATCGTTCGCATCGCCAACCTCTTTCGTGTCCGCCCCTCGGCGGTCAGGCAGCACGGACATCGCGCGGGAACACCCCGACCCCGACGGCTTGATCCGGGCGCCGCAACGGCTACGCCAGGCGTTGCCGCACGGCACCAACCATGTCGCAGGTCACCCGCACTCATAACGATGACCGAGTCGTCTGGCGCGGCTCGTCAACAGCAACCGCGCCCTCCCCGCGATCGGATTTGCCGACAGCAAACTCCGGCAACCTTCGACGAGGCGATGTCTCATCCCCTCGCAACCGACCAAAGCACCGCGCCTTCGCGATGGCCGGCCCATCGACTTGCCTGGTACATCAACTGATAGAGGAGCATTCCATAGACGGACTGACGCGTCAACACCAAATAATTGATCGCCGATCGCCCACCGCGCTCCCCCGGTAGCACTGTTTACGGCTCACCGGGAAACTTGCTATTGGGTCGAGTCGGACCCCTAAACTGTGCCGGGTGTCGAGTTCACGTGGAGCTGCGTCTGCCGGTGAACCACGCCCTCGAGGTCGGCCGGCCAATCCTGCGGCGAAGGCCGCACGGCGCAGAGCCATCGTGCAAGCGGCGTATACCGTCTTGACCGAACGCGGCTATGACCGAACGTCGATGTCGGACATCGCGCGTCAAGCCAAGGTCGGGCAGGGCACCTTGTACCGCCACTATCGCAGCAAGCGCGTGCTCCTCGACGACGTCTTCGATTACGCGGTCGCGAAGGTCATGCGGGCGCTGCGCCCGGGTTCATTGGCTCGCATGGATCTGACCGACTATCAGCAGGCATTGGACCTGATCACGGTGTTCGGCGGGCGTATGTTCGCCCTTGTCGATGACGATCCGAACATCGTCAGGCTGATCACAGTGGAAAGCAACGCCATCGACTCAGAGCTTCGGTACCGCGTGCACGGCCTCTTCTCGGCGATGGATGTGATGTTGACGCGCTTGTTTGAAGCCGTGAATCCTGACCGCGCGACCGAGACCAACCGTCCGGTCTGGGCACTCCTCGGCCGCATGGTGATGGGATTGGCCGGCCCGGGCTTGCTGATGTCGGTGCAAGGGAACACATCGGCCGAGGCGCGGTCTACATTTCTGTCGTCGATCGCGGCGATCGCCGATCACGGGCTGCTGACCGATGAGTCCGTTGAAGAACAGGCGGGCAATGCCTGAGCGGGCATCGCAGCTGTACACAGCTGCAATCGAGCTGTTTATCGAGCGGGGTTATCGCGACGTCGACGTGGCTGACATCGTCGAGCGTTGCGGCGTCGCCCATGGCACCTTCTATAACTATTTCCGAAGCAAGCGCGACATTCTCGACGCCATCTTGACCCGAACCATCCAGGAGCTCGCGGCCACGCTGGACGGCCCGAATGGGCGCGCCAGGCCTACCTGTCGCGCAGACTATGTCGCTGAATTCACCGACCGGGTCCGCAGGGCAATCGATTACATCGCCGACAACCGCAAGCTGCTCTCATTCACATTGGTCACCGCACCCGGTGTCGATGAGCAGGCCTACGCCGCGGCGGTGGCCGGCTACGGCAACCTGGGCGCTCAAGTCACGGCCATTCTCGCCGAGGGACGCGAAAGTGGTTGGATCCGCAAGGATCTCGATTTGTCTGCGGCCGGGCTGGCTGTGGTGTCAAGTGTCGTGGCGGCGACGCTGCCGGTGCTGCTCGAAGATGGTGCTGACTTCGATGCCCCGCAGGTCGCCGAGGCGTGTGCTGCATTCCTGCTCGGCGGGGCGCGCCGGGCTTTACCGGATTCCTAAGCGCCACTGTTCAATCCGCCGCCCCATCGGCGTAGATGGCGGATTTCCCAACGCCCATTCGCAGACGATGTCGTACCAGATACCGCGGGCCTGCAGGGTTCCGAGCAGGGCGCACACACTCATCTCGGTTCGCCTTGAGAACGTATGCGCACTGGGCATCTGCTGCTTGTAGATTCCCGAGCGGAAATCAGACCCCGGCAGCATCGCCTGCGCCACCGCCCGGTGAGCAACTTTGTCGGTCATTTCCACCACGCCTGGTGTCAGGTACCAACCAGCGACTTCCCGCATGTAGCGCATGGCCATCTCGGGAGGCATCGCGTCAGAATCGAGGATGAAGCCTGCGGCGCGGGCCAGCCGGTACGCCGTGTCGGTATCGTTGCGAATCACTGCCTCGAGCACCGACCGTTGGAGAGTGACCTCACTTTCGCTCATTCGCACGTACAAGCCGAAGTCGATGAATCCCACCCGATTGTCAGCGAGCAGCAGAATGTTGCCCGGATGCGGGTCCGCACAGAAATTCCCGGTGGTGTAAACACCACCGCAGTAGAAGCGGAAAACTGCTTCACCGATCTGGTCTCGGGCCGACTGATCGATGTCGGTGAGCTGATCCAGCGGTGTGCCGTCGAGGTACTCGGTGACCACGATGCGGTCCGTACACAGGTCATCGATCGGCGCCGGGATCACGAACACCGGATGGCCGCGGTGCGCGTCGTAGACGGCACGGTGATTGGCGACTTCCGCACGGTAGTCCAACTCCGCGGTGATCTGCCGACTGATTTCGTCCACCACAGCGTCCAAGCCTTGAAAAGGGAACGGCGTCAAGCGCATTCGCACCAACAACGCGAGGTTCTTCAAGTCAGCACGTACCGCCTGACGCACCGACGGATACTGGACCTTGACGGCCACTTTGCGGCCGTCGACCATTGTGGCGCGGTAGACCTCCCCTAGGGATGCAGTCGCGACCGGCTCAGGTTCGATAGAGCGCACCAAGTTTCGGCGGACGCCCCATTCACTCTCCATCAAACGGAGCATCACGGCGCTGTCGACAGCAGGAGCACGGCTGAACAAAGGCGACAGCCGACGGGAGAACTCGTCTCGAGTCTCCGCCGAACTGAGACCGAAATTGAGCAGTGAAATCGCTTGGCCGAGCTTCATCGCCGCGCCCTTCATCGTGCCCAGCGTCGCGACGAGGTCGTCGGCCAGACGCAACACCTGTTCGTCTCGAGCACGAGCCTTTTCGTCTTCGGTCAAGAACGGCTCGCGGATGGCGCCGGTGGCTCGACGAGCCAGGTGCCGGGCGGCGACCTGCCCGACGCGTGCACCGCGTGCAGCTCGATTGGTCGGTTCGTCGTCGGGGGTCACGAAAATCTGCCTAGAAATCGATCGTTGGTCTTTCCGTAGGTGCCGGCGTTCTGCCTCATAATCGTTCAGTCTGGCTGAAAACGAGAGCCTTTGGCCAAGGCGGGCAGCTGTCACCTCCGCCGAAAATCAGGACGGACCGAAGATCTCGAACCCTGGACGACCCGATCCCGGCATCAGCGGATATCGAGGCTGATGCCGGCGACTGGCCGACACGACAGTGTCACGCCCTATGCACTTATCGCCCACGCCGAGCTACGCGAGCGGCATCGCGCTCCCACAGGAAGATGGCCGTCGTAATCGCTGCTATCGCCGCCGGCAGCACCATCGGATATGCGTAGACGACCACTGTGGCGATGGTCGCGCCCACGAGATACGCGGCAACCCGCAAAGCTGGCAGTACCTGGCGGCGACGTGGATGTCTCACCCTCATGTCCGCCGCCCATTCACGATGAAATCGGTGGGGCAACCCGTCGCCCGCGGATGTCTCTGGTGGCTCGAGTGCACAACAGAGCAGGCCCGGAACTCACCGGCAGCGTGCGCCAGCCTGCGTCCGATAGCCCCCATCAACAACCCCAATGAGGCCGCAGTGGTGAAGGTCAGGACGACACCGCTCATCGGATCGACCATTGGCGTGAATCCTCTCTGATTTTCAGGGCTCCGCTCAATCCGCCGGACACCCCGCGGGGCCGCAATTTCCAGGCGCAGTCTGTCTTGAGACGGTCACGTCGCCGTGAAGCGCGTCGAGCAGCCGGCGTAGATAGTGGCGGTGGTCGGCACTGAGCCACCTCATGTCATTGGCCAGCGCGTGGGCTGCACCGACGTTGCCGTCGGCGGTTCGGGCGAAGACGACCAAGGCTGTTTCGCTTTTGCCGTAAGGGATTTCGGCGATGAACCCGTAACGTGCGATCGGCTCGCCGAGCGCGTGAATCCCCCAGCCTGCGTCAATGAGTTGGCGCGCCCTCCAGTATGCGACGCGGACCTCCGGCGCCGGCTGGGTCAATAGCCGGGGTATGGCCCCGGCATGTGGCGCGCTCCGCGAAGGCGCCGAATGCACCAGGGCGTGGAGTGGGTGCAGCTCAGGACGTATCCCGGGCCCAGCATCTGCGCCGCCGCCGACCTGCGCATCGCCCGATCTTCGATGTGTCGACATGCGTCCTACCCCCGCTGCAAAACTGCTTACCGCAATGACGCATCCGCCCCGCGCTCTTGGTGTTTCAGTCGCCTGCCCGTCGGACGAGACGGCAACGCCCGCCTGCCCAAGGCGAACGCGGCATGGGGTTGATCTCGGTAGGTGCCGTCACCCCTGCGGCACCTACCACCCGCTGCGCCGTTGACGATCCCATCTAACGGACTGACGTGTCAACCCTAACCCGCGATCCCGTAGTAGAAAGTGGCCAAAGTTGCCATTCGGCACCCAAAGTCCATGATGTCTCGCCTGCGAGAGGATGCCCACGTTTTGCCGATATCGCGCCCGCGGCCGCGGAAAGGCGCGCCGTCCGAGTCGCTGCAGGCTGAATACCGTGTCGCTTGGGTTCGCGCGCGACTACATCTTGCGCAGGCTTATATCCCCCTGAATGAAGCGCCCGAATCAGGCATACACACGTAAGCCTGTGGCCGGCGACGGTCATCTCGTTCAGAGCCTCCTCAAGACCCGAAGATGAGCGTGTGCGTTTGCCCACTCGGGTGTGATTGCCGAGTGATGCGAATGACATCGCGCGATTTGGCCGACGGCTTGCCGGCTTTCGAAAGAACTGCCCGGTACCCGGACTGGATGCTAACCACCCGTGCTGCAAACGATCTGGTGACATCCTGACGAGGTCCGGCCTGTTTCAAGATCAATTTCCCTGCATGTGGCGGAACTCCGCGGAGATCGTTGAGAACAATCTTGATCAAGGATTGACTGAGGTTGCTGTGGTCGATCTGCGCAACCATTGAAAAGCACAATCGGAGCGCTCTGTTAACGACGGTTGAAAATCCGGCCAGTCGCGACGGCTGAAAAGTAGGCCACCCAATCAGATTGGATGGGTGATCT